>JAIJJM010000089.1 GCA_022728415.1 Collinsella sp.
TTTCTATTGGGGTGGCGCCACCGCCGCCAACCAGTTTGAGGGCGCTTGGAACGTGGACGGCCGCGGTCCTTCCGTCGACGACCACTTCTTGGGCGGCAGCTACAAGGAGCCGCGTCAGATTACGATCGACATTGACCCCGACCGCTTCTATCCCAATCATGACGGTATCGATTTCTACCATCACTACGAGGAGGACATCGCGCTGTTCGCCGAGATGGGCTTCAACATGTTCCGCATGTCCATCTCTTGGAGCCGTATCTTCCCCAACGGCGACGACGCCGAGCCCAACGAGGCCGGCCTCGCCTTCTACGATCGCGTTTTCGACTGCCTGCGTGCTCACAATATCGAGCCGCTCGTGACCCTGTCGCACTACGAGATGCCCTATCATCTGGTCGAGAAATACAACGGCTGGGCGAGCCGCGAGCTCATCGGCTTCTTTGAGAAGTACTGCCAGACCGTCTTCGACCGTTACCAGGACAAGGTCAAGTTCTGGCTCACCTTCAACGAGATCAACTGCGGCACCCAGGACATGGGCAACCTCTTTGAGACCAGCATGATCCAGGGCTTTGAGGGTCCGGCTTCGGCGGTCCACGCCACGCCGCAGGCCCGTATGCAGGCCCTGCATCACCAGTTCGTGGCCAGCGGTCGCGTCGTGCGCTACGCCCACGAGCACTACCCGCAGTTCAAGATGGGCAACATGGACTGCTTCATCCTTTCCTATGCCGCCACGTGCGATCCGGCCGACGTGTTCGCCACGCAGCAGGAGATGAATACTATGAACTGGTATTGCTCCGACGTGCAGGTGCGCGGCAAGTACCCGTTCTATGCCAAGCGCTTCTGGGCCGAGAACGACGTTGAGCTCGTGATGGAGGACGGCGACCTGCAGGATATCGCCGACGGCAAGGTCGACTTCTACTCCTTTAGCTATTACATGTCCGGCACCGTGGGCACCCACAAGGACCACGAGATGACCGAGGGCAACATGACCTTTGGCGGCAAGAATCCCTATCTGGAGTCCACTGACTGGGGCTGGCAGATCGATCCGCTGGGCCTGCGCATCGCCCTCAATGAGATTTACGCCCGCTACGAGATCCCGCTGATGGTGGTCGAGAACGGCATGGGCGCCTACGACGAGGTCGAGGAGGACGGCTCCATTCACGACCCGTATCGCATCGCCTACTTGCGCAGCCACATCAAGGCCATGGGAGAGGCCATTGCCGACGGCGTCGACCTGATCGCCTACACCTGGTGGGGTCCCATCGACCTGGTTTCCGCCGGCACGGGCGAGATGCGCAAGCGCTACGGCTTCATCCACGTCGATAAGTACGATGACGGCACCGGCACCTACGAGCGCCGCCGCAAGGACAGCTTCTTCGCATACCAGAAGATCATCAAGTCCAACGGTAGCGAGGGCCTGGAGTAATTGAGTTCCAGCGATTGAGTTCCGGCGTTCTGCCGAACGCCGAACCGGCAGCCGATTACGTGACCACCGACGTCAATGACGACGGCATCGGGAACGCTTTTGTTCACCTGGGGCTTATTGAGGATTAATCGACAATATGAGCGCCGCTGGGGAAAAGGTTTTGGGAAGGGCTCGGAAGGGCGTGCGATTCGAGCCCTCGCCTGAGTATTTTGGTCATTTGGCACTATAATCACCATAGGCATGCGCATAACGTTGCGCTTAATCAAGAGGAGAAAACGTATGGGTCTGTTTGATATGTTCAAGAAGAAGGCTGAGCCCGCGGCTGCCGCTGCTCCTGCCTCCATCTCTGCTTCTGCCGGCGCCGACGTGCTATGCTCGCCCGTCAAGGGCAAGGTCATCAAGATGGCCGACGTGCCCGATCCCGTCTTTGGCGGCGAGGTTCTGGGCAAGGGCTGCGCCGTGTGGCCCGAGGACGATCTGGTCTACGCTCCCTGCGACGGCAAGGTGACCGTCACCATGGGTCACGCCGTGGGTCTGCAGTCCGATAGCGGCATCGAGGTCCTGGTGCACGTTGGTGTCGATACCGTCAACATGAACGGTGACGGCTTCGAGGGCTTCGTCAAGGCCGACGATATCGTTAAGGCTGGCCAGCCCATGCTCAAGATCGACCGCGCCAAGATCGCCGCTGCCGGCTACAAGGACTGCGTCGTTGTGGCCGTGTCCAATACCGCCGAGTTCGCCGACGTCGAGCTCGCCGTCGAGGCTGAGTCCGCCGTCGCCGCCGGCGATGCCATCGTCAAGGTCGTCCGCAAGTAAGCTGCGGCAACATAAGGGTGTTTTGGGGTGGTCGAATTGTCCGACCACCCTTTTTTATTACAATGCGGCGGAACGTTTTATTGCACGTTGGGCGGACCGGTAAACCGTTCGGACGTTAAATCGAGCCGACTGCGCCCTTGCTTTGCCGGGGGTGTTCGTTAGCGGCTAGTATGGCCTTATTGTTACGACGTGCGCTGCGCAGGGAAAGTGGCGCCGCTTGTTGGGAGGAATGTCATGAAAAAGAAGCTGCTGCTTGCGCCCCTGATGGCTGTTCTGGTCGCGTGCGCGGTTGTGCTTTCCGGCTGCGGGGGTCCTTCGGTTGAGGAGCTCATCACCGAGGATCTTACGACGCAGTTTGACGAGGTCAAGAACGGTGGCGACGACTTCCTCGCCGGCCTGGAAGAGGCCTCGGGCGACGAGTTCAAGCAGCTGGGTATCGATCCCAAGGAGTACGCCAAGAGCTATCTCGAGGGCTTTGGCTACAAGATTGGCGACGTGACGGTCGACGAGGACAAGGGCACCGCAACTGCCGAGGTCACCATTACCTGCAAGTCCATGAACCAGATCGTTGAGGATTTTGCCACCCAGTACCAGGAGAAGGTCACCGCGCTCGATTCGATGCCTTCCGATGACGAGCTGTACAAGATGGCCGGTCAGGTTATGGTCGATGTGACTAAGGCTGCTAAGACCAAGGACACCACGGTCACCTTCAAGTACTCCTGCAACGACGACGGCGAGTGGTCTGCCGACGATTCCGCAACCAACGAGATGATGAAGGCCATGATGAGCTAGGGAGGGGGTTACGCGGTTTTGCCAAACCGCGTAACTGCTCGACGCTGCAAACGCCCCTAAGCGGCAATCTGACGTTCAATTTCAAGGGCGCGACCAGAAGGTCAACGCCCTTTCATTTCACGTCACCTTGCTCGCTTGGGGGCGTTTTCGCTGTCCGTCCTCTACCCGCGACGTAGTCATTGGGGACGTTCTTAAACGACTAGTCGTTGGGGACACTCTTCGAACAACGGCGTTGCCATCGCTGCCGAAGGTGGCACTTGGGGACGTTCCTTTTCTGCCGGCAGTTGGGGACACTCCTTGCATAAGCGTTGCATCGAATGCTCGGGAAAATGCGAGCCGGTATTTGGGCGAATAATGGGTCGCGGTTTCCGGATGGGGTGGGTTGCGGAAAGTGCGACCCGGAAAATCGCTCTGAAACGGGATGCCGTTTCCCCAACAGGTCCCAAACGGAAAGCGCATCCCATTCCGGAGCTCCAAAACGGGACGCGCTTTCCGCGCGGAAGAATTGTCGCAGCCGCGTTAAGCGCCAGCTTCGTCACTCGCCCAGAACCAGTGCCGTGAGCTCTGCCTGGGTGTCCACCACGTAGTCGGCGCCGGCGGCCTCCAGCTCTGCGCGGCCACGGAATCCCCAGCTGACGCCCGCGCTCTTAAGGCCGGCGTTGTGGCCGGTCAGGATATCGACATTGGAATCGCCCACATAGAGCGTGGTCGCCGAGTCGGCGCCCAGCTCTTCCATCACATGCAGCGTAACAGGCGCCTCGGGCTTGGGAGGAAACGCATCAACGCGGCCCTGCACCAGCGCAAAGCGCTCGGAACCAAAGTACTTCTCGATAAGCGGCACCGCCGAGACGTGGTCCTTGTTGGTGAGCACGGCAAGCTGCACACCCGCGGCGCGCAGACGGTCGAGCATCTCAATCGTGCCGGCGTAGGGGGCGGTGTGATCCTCCTTATGCTCGCCGTAATAGGCCCTAAACTCGGCAAGCGTCTGCTCAAAGGCGCGTCCGTCGCCCGCATATTCGGCGGGCATAAAGCGCTCGACCAGCTTAAGCATGCCGTTTCCCACCTTGTAGCGGTACTCGTCCACGGCAAACGTGGGCCAGCCGTGCATCTCGCAGGTATGGTTACCGGCGGCTGCCAGGTCCTCGAGCGTGTTGAGGAGAGTGCCGTCGAGGTCAAAAATCACATGGGAAAACGCTGCCGCCATGGGTGCTCCTGCCGTTTGAGTAATAAAACGCACTCCATGATACTGGGCCTGCGTATCGGGCACGTTTGGAATCTGAATATCTTTGCCGGCCTTGAACCGCGTTGCGCCGGCCGCGAGCCGTTGCCGTTAGCAAATTCTCGGCAGCTGTTCTCCTACGAGCATGTCGAGGATACGGGTCGAGCCCCAGCCGGTGCGCACGCGCACGGCGGGGCGGGCGTCCTCGGCAAGCGGCAGCACGCGACCGATGATGGCGGCGTTTTCGCCGTAGCGGGCGGCGCGCATGGCGGCCAGCGCGGCATCGGCTTGCTCGGCCGGCACGACGGCGACCATCTTGCCCTCGTTTGCCACCTGCAGTACATCGTAGCCGAGCATCTCACATGCTGCCTGCACGTCGGGGCGAACGGGTACGGCATTCTCGTCGATCTCCATGGCAACGCCGCTGGCCTGGGCAAACTCGTTGAGCGTGGATGCCAGGCCGCCGCGCGTGGGGTCGCGGAAGCAGCGGGTGTCGGGGGCGGCGGCGAGCACGTCGGCAATCAGGTGGTTGAGCGGCGCGGCGTCGCTTTCGATGTCGCTCGAAAACGCCAAGCCCTCGCGCTGGCTCATGATGGCGAGGCCGTGGTCGCCTAGCGTGCCCGATACCAGGATGGCGTCGCCGGGCCGGCAGTTGGCACCGCTGAGCGCTACGCCCGCGGGCACTTCGCCCACGCCGGCGGTATTGATGTAGACGCCGTCGGCACCGCCACGCTCGACCACCTTGGTGTCACCGGTGATAATCTTCACACTTGCCTCATGTGCCGTTTCGGCCATGGTCTGCACAATCTGGCGCAGCTTGTCCATGGGATAGCCCTCTTCGAGGATAAAGCCGCATGAGAGGTAGCGCACGTTGGCGCCCGAGGTCGCGACGTCGTTGACGGTTCCGCATACGGCGAGGCGGCCGATGTTGCCACCGGGGAAGAACTGCGGCGTTACCACAAAGCTGTCGGTCGACATGGCGATTCGCCCGCTTGCGGGCAGCGCGGCGACACCGGCATCGTTGCCCGCAAGCAGCTCGGGCGACCCAAAGGCATCCAGAAAGACCTCATCGATGATACGTTTCATCATCTGACCGCCGGAGCCGTGGCCCAACAGGACGGTGCTATCGGTGATGCTATGGGACATATCGAAAACTCCAATCGTGGGTAGTGTCAGCGTGCGGGTGCGTCCGGGCTAGCCGCGGTATCTAAAGTACGCCGCGCAGCTGCCTTCGGAGCTCACCATGCAGGGGCCGACGGGGTGCTCGGGCGTGCAGGTGCGGCCAAAGAGCGGGCAGTCGCTCGGCGTGATGGCACCGCGCAGCACGTCGCCGCAGCGGCACCTGCGTGGCTCGACCGTCGCCTCAACGGGTACGTCAAAGCGGGTGCCGGCATCAAAGCGCGCGAATTCGGGTCGGATGGAAAGACCCGAGTCGGCGATCGGCCCCAGCCCGCGCCACATGGTGTCGCATGGCTCAAACACCTGCTCGACCAGCTGGCGCGCTACGAGATTGCCGTCTGCATTGACGCCGCGGCGGTAGGCGTTGTCGATCGCCGGCCTGCCTTCGACAATCATCTGGACCAGCATACAGATACCCTGCAGGATATCGACCGGCTCAAACCCGGTGACTACGCCGGGGGTCTCGAGCTCATCGACCAAAAACCCAAAGGGTGCCAGGCCCGTGATGGTGGCGACGTGACCAGGCAGGATAAAGCCGTCGATGGTCGTCTCGGGGTCGTTGGAGATCGCACGCAGAGCCGGCGGCGTGGTCTTGTGAGCGCAGTAGACCGAGAAGTTCTGGAGCCCGCGCGCGTCGGCCTCCAGGATAGTGGCGGCAATGGTGGGCGTTGTGGTCTCAAAGCCGACGCCCATAAAGATGACCGGGCGTTCGGGATTTTGCTCGGCAATGTCGAGTGCGTCGAGCGGAGAGTAGACGATGCGGATGTCGCGCCCCGCGGCCTTTTGCGCGGCAAGCGAGGTGGACGATCCGGGCACGCGCATCATGTCGCCAAAGGTGGTGATGATGGCGCCGTCCATGTTGGAAAGCGCGATTGCGTGATCGATGTCGCGGTTGGCGGTGACGCAAACGGGGCACCCCGGGCCGCTTAGCAGTTTGAGCCCCGTCGGCATAATGGAGCGAAAGCCATAGCGGCCAATGCTCACGGTATGCGTACCGCAGACTTCCATAAGGTTGATGATGCGGTTGCCGACAAGCTCATGAATACGATTGATGAGCTCGCGAGCCAGCTTGGGGTCGCGAAATGCCGAAAAGTCGATACCGGGGCGAACCGGCTGTGCCGCCGCCACTAGTATGCCTCGGCCGGGTTGGTGGCGAGCTGGTCCTCTTCGGCCAGCTCGGTCATGGTATTGACGAGCTCGAGTGTCTCTTGGGCTTCCTGCTCGTCGACAATCTGAATGCCAAAGCCGGCGTGCACGAGAATATAGTCGCCTACCTGTGCCGTCGGCACGAGGCGCAGTGAAACGGGGCGCTCGATGCCCATCATGTCGACGGTCGCCTTAAGGTCGTCGTCGCGTTTGACCACTTTACCGGGAACGGCAAGGCACATAATGTTCCCCTTTTATACGTTTTGCGCTGGAAAGGCGCCTAATTACCCATCAGTTGATGGTAGCGCTCGCGGGAGTCACGAGCAAACGCGTTACACCTGTGAGACGGCGGCGCGCAGGCTGGCAAAACAGCCTATCGCGATGCTGTCTGCGCGAGGCGAGCGCGAGCGATGGCGGCCTGACCGTAGGCGATGCAGCCGTCGTTGACGGGCACGGTTTGGGGAATCAAGACCGTAAGGCCTGCGTCTTTAAGCTTGCGGGTGAGGAGCTGAAGCAAAAGTCGGTTCATGAACACGCCGCCCGAGAGTGCGACGGTATCGATGCCTTCGCGCGCGCAGATTTCGCGTGCGATTCGTGCCGAAGAGCGCGCGATGGCGATATGGAAGTCAAGCGCGAGCCTGTTGACGGAAATGCCGGCCTCGATTCCACCCAAAAGTGCCTTAAAAAGCGGTTTTTGGTCCAGAACAAGGGGATTGTTAGAGGTCGTCTGGACAGTTAGTTCAGATTCGTATTCTTTAGAGTGGCTCTGGGTGGTAAAAGTCCTCTGTGAGGATTCCAAATGGGTCGATTTGGGGCCTGTGTCGGGCACGCTTGTCGCAAATAGGGTGTCTGGAGAGCCTTTTTTGGCCAAATCTGAGGCAAAAATGCCAAATAGGGGGTTAGTAGTTAATACGTATCTGAACAAACTGTCCAGCGACGTTGAGACGGATGCGGATACGCCCGTCTGATTGCCAGCGAAACGGCTGATTTCGCCGTCAAGCGCGCGCCAGGCGGCGGCTTCGAGTTCGATGGCGGGCTCGCCTTCGTAGGTTGCCTGCCCGCAAATGCCCAAAGCTGCAGCGGCGGCGTCAAAGAGACGCCCCATACTGCTCGTGCATGGGCTGTTGATGTTCCGCTCGATCATCGTGGCCGTGATGCTGCGCGTCTGCTCGTCGAGGGTACCCAAGAGCCCCGCGGCACCCGGATGCTCGAGCAGGCCGAGCTCGCTCAGC
>JAIJJM010000090.1 GCA_022728415.1 Collinsella sp.
ATACAGGCGTTCCTTTTCGACTAACTTTTCTTTTTCTGCATTTAACTTTTGTAATGATGCTTCACATGCAGCCAGGCTCTGCGCTGTTCTTCTGATAAGTCGATTAACTTTACTTAACAATTCGTTCAAGCTCTTTTAGCGTTTCACTCATTGGCATTTTTTCATTAACTGACTGTTTTAACCAATTTGTGAGTTTAGGCCGGGCATTCATAGCAAAATCATTTTCAGCATTTTGCCCAGCGCGATATTCCCCTAAATCAATAAACACCTGTAGATCTTCCAAAGTTGTGAGGATCTTCCTTACCCGTGCTGCATTATCTCTGTGTTTTTCATCAGTGACCTGACCAAATACTCGACTCACACTTTTTAGTACATCTATTGCCGGATAATGACCTTGCCCAGCGAGTTTGCGACTTAGATAGATATGGCCATCAAGGATTGAGCGAATTTCATCACCCAGTGGGTCTGATTCATCCTCCCCCTCCAGTAATACGGTATAAAACGCAGTAATACTTCCTTTTAATGTTGGTCCCGGCCTCTCCAGTAAGCGAGGTAAACTGTCAAAAACAGAAGCAGGATAACCACGCCTGGCAGGTGGTTCACCCGCTGCCAGCTTCATATCGCGTAGTGCTCGTGCATACCGCGTCATTGAGTCGATAAAAAGTACAACTCTCTTTCCACGATCTCTAAAATACTCTGCCACGGTTGTCGCCATCAGGGCGGCATTACACCGATCTACTGACGAAAAATCAGAGGTGGCATAAACCAAAACACATTTTGCTGCATTTACTGATTTTTTCAGCGATTCCGCGCATTCCGTAACTTCCCTTCCACGTTCGCCAATCAAGCCAATAACAAACACATCAGCTTCAGTGTTGTTTACAAGCATATGCATTAAAACCGTTTTGCCACAGCCAGCCGATGCGAAAATCCCAACACGTTGACCAATGCCACATGTCAGTACGCCATCAATGACTCTTATCCGTGTCTCTAGTGGTGTATTAATAACTCGACGTTCCTGATACGACGGTGGCAGTTCATCAATCAGGCGTAAATTTCCCCTTTCGCCTGGAGTGTCCGGGACAAACCTTTCCATAATTTGACCAGAAGCATTCAAAACTGAACCAAGAAAGGCATCACTGATCTGTATGGTTAACTGCTCTCCCGTTGGTTTCAAAACTGCAGTACGTGTAAGCCCCACAGAGCTGCCTATAAGGTTTAATAATGTCTTTCCATTGCGAAAGCCAACGACCTGAGCCCTGGCTATACGTTCATTTGCTTGCCAGCTCGCATAAATTTCGCATACTTCGCCCACTGAAACGTCGTCAAGCTCTGCTTCAATCAGCGAGCCGTTTATGCTATGTAAGTAGCTGTATTTATTTAATAGTTTTAATTTTTTCATACCAGCATGCTCCATATCGCAAGACATTATCCTAAATAGTTTTCAGAATATTAACGGGAACATTTTCCGTTAGTTCCCCGTACGAAAGTACTTCGAGGTCTCGATAACTAGATTCAATAAGTTTTTTGATAAAACGACGAATATCCACAGATCCCAGTAAAATAATGTCTTTAATAGGAATATTGATTCCAGAAAGAGCCAGTTTAAAATTATCCAGAATCATCTCAGCTTCGGATGCATCGAGATTAAGAAAAGTACCGCCAGCGGTAGGCCTGACACCATCTCTGATTCTGTCCTCTATTTCAGGCGAAATCACAATTGCTTTAATTTCTCCAGAATATGAAAACTTATGGCAAATGTAGCGACCTAATGCACCTCGTACATGCTCGACGAGTGTAATTATATCTTTCTCTCGTGGGCTCCATAATGCTAAAGCCTCCATAACTAAACGCATATTGCGCACTGAAATTCGCTCCTGGATCAGACGCTGAATTACCTCTGAAATGCGCTGCACGGTTATATATCTTAATATTTCTTTTAATAGATCAGGATACTTCATCTCTAATTGATCAAGAATATATTTGGTTTCTTGTATACCAAAATACTCATTAATATTATGAGCCAGACATACAGATAAATGATTGTACATTTCATCCATGGCCGTGCGAGTATAACAGCCAATTTTTGTTAATTTTTGGGCATCACTTTTTGTAACCCAATAATATTGTTCACCATTATTATTTACGATGACAGGTTTCTTGATCAAAGTCGAAACCACTTCATCTGAATATTCAACCAACAAGACAAGATCATGATAAATTTTAAATTGCGAGGCTCTGACTTCATTTAGCATTAATATGACATCTTCATCATTAAGGCCTTCCCCCTCGCGAATGACAATACCGGGAATACGGATACCATACTCAATAAAAAACTGACTACGAATCCTATCAGCAAGATTGATTTCAGTGTATTTTTTAGCCTGTACACTATTCATAATCAAAACCAAGGGTACCGTTTCGGTAATAACCTGATCAAGTTTATTAATAATACCTAATGAAATATCATCATCCTGATTATAGGGTTCCAACCCAACGGTGATATCTCCCTCAACAACCGTTTCTTCAACCCCTTTCTTTTTGAATTTAAAGTAAAAATAAATTCCTAAGATTACTGCCAAACATAAAAACACAAGAAGGGGAAAACCTGGAAGCAACCCAATACTTAGCGCGAGGACACATGTCACAATAATGACAAAAGAATTACTTAATAACTGGGACATTATATTTTGCCCCATATTATCACTATCGCCATTCACGCGCGTTACGATAAACCCTGCACTAATAGCAATTAATAAAGCTGGAATTTGTGAAACAAGACCATCACCGACGGTAAGAATTGTGTAGACGGTCAACGCTGTCGAGAAATCCATTCCATTTTGGCCTACTCCTACTGATAGCCCACCGATAATATTAACAAAGATAATAATAATGTTTGCAATAGCATCACCTTTGATAAATTTCATCGCACCATCAAAGGAACCATACAGCTGACTCTCTCGTTCTAATACGCTACGACGTTCTTTTGCTAAATCTGCATCAATGATCCCGGCGCGTAGATCGGCGTCAATACTCATTTGTTTACCTGGCATACCGTCAAGCGAAAAGCGGGCAGCAACTTCAGCCACACGTTCCGAACCTTTAGTAATCACGATAAACTGAACAATAGTAACAATGGAGAAAATAACAAAACCAACTACCAGGCTATCTCCAATAACGAATTCACCAAAACTCGTTATAATTTCTCCGGCGTCCGCCTCAAGAAGTATAAGTCGGCTGGTACTGATCGCCAGCGCCAAACGAAATAACGTTGTGATGAGAAGAATTGATGGGAATGAAGAAAAACTTAAAATCCTATCAACATAGAATGATCCTAAAAACACAAGTATTGCCAATGTTAAGTTCAGCCCAATCAAAAAATCGATTAAGTAGGTGGGCAATGGAATTATGAGCATGGCGATAATCATCACCATTAATCCAAGAATTATTAATTCTGGATGACTCCTTAACCCTATCAAAACTTTGTTAAACATTGAACATTACCTTCTTCCATGGTTTTTTATTTTGTTTTTTATTACTGTTTTGTGTATCAAAGAGCTCTGCTGCAAATGTTACTTTTATTGCCTGTTTACAACACTCCCTAATCTCTAATAATTGTTCATTATTAATAAAAAGTGAAAATGGAAGATTTGTACATCCGCTGTAAATCGCCTTCAGGAGTAACGTTTTGTCTTTATAATTAGCATCTGCGGGTAGGGTTACCAGTGCATTTTTCAGGAGTTCCTCTGCAGTCTCAGGAAATTTTATTAACGATATCAGAAAAAATATCCAGTAATCTTCTGCGCTAATAAATTTTTTAATTATTGGGTTATTCATTAAAGTTTTCAGAAATAAAGCCTCTGCCGACTGAAGAGACAATAGTTGTGACAACTTATTGAGAAACATACCAAATTACAATGATGAACAACTCGCATCAAGTGCATTTATATCTGAGAAAAGCGTCTCTTTGATAAATTTTGTCACTAGCATTCTATTTTGATAGCCATAACTACCAATCCATTCTACATAAGTATCTACAGCATCGTCTTCTGCCATTAAAAATTGTCGATAACTTGCCCTTAGTAATTTTGGATTTAATGACAATGCCTGGCCAAATAACTTTGCTTTTAATGCCGAGTTAATGCCACTATTAATGAATTTTTTAGTAGTCTCTTGATTAACTTTTCTAAGTAATGCTTCAGCGTTTAGCCGCACATTTTCAGATATTTGTTTTTTACGTAAAATTGCACGTAATACAACCACCAGATCGCTTTCATCTGGAAATAATTTTTTAGCAAAGCTATACACTTCATAGTCATGGGTAGTTGCAGCCTTAAGCGCCTCCATGACTTTATCGGTTTTTTCTATTGGCTGATCTTCCAGGACATATTCTTCTCCGTCCAGAAAGTTGGCCAGTTGTTCTTCGTAGATTTTTTTCTTCATAAACTGCGTTAACGCTGCTGACATCTCGTCAGTAGCTTGTAAGAATCGAGCTTCTTTACCGGCGGGATCATCCCCCATTTTAGGCATTTCAGCTTCAATATCTTCATTATCTTCTGTGATAATGTCCTCTAAGCGAGAAACTTCTCTGGCTCTTTCTAATACACCGACATGCTCTACATGAATCGCCATTTCACTATCCTCCGACGACTTCACGATTCAGGTAAGTTTTTATCCATTTCTGCAGTAATTCATCGTTGATTTCTTTATTTTTTGCCATTTGCTGTGTTATTGCTCTGGCGTCAACCGCAGCCTCATTCGCATTATTCATCATGCGCTCATCGATCTCTCTTGGCTCAATAAGAAAGACACGAACGATGTTATTCGCATTTGTTCCTTCATATCCAAATAATTTACCAATAAATGGAATACTGCCTAATATTGGGATCTTGCGACTTTCATAGGTATTCGTATCTCGTGTATATCCACCAATCAAAAGACTTTTCCCTTGAGGCACGCGCGCAATAGTACTTATAAGCGTTCTACCAACCTGAGGCAGATCATCAACATTGGTCTTGTCAGAATTGATTTCATTGCCATCTTCAATATTCAAGAGTAATTCAATTTGATTTCGCGAAGCAAATCGTGGTAGCACGCTAATCATCGTACCATAGGTTACTTCATCCAACTCCGCAGTACGCTCGCCGACTAATTTAGTATAGAAAGTACGGTTATTATCAAATATAGCGGGAATATTCTCCTGTGTTAAAACGACAGGACGAGCAACAACGGCGGCTCTTCTTTTTTGCGCAAGTGCCTGTATTGTTGCAATAAACTGTGTCCCATCCAGGGTACTAATTGAACCTGAATTATTAAATGATGCACTTAGGCTGGATCCAATTTTTATCGTGCCCGACCAGTCAGCTCCTAACTGTTCTAAATCAGTCTTATCAATATCTATTATCCATAAAGATAATTCAATGTGTCGCTTTGGAATATCGAGTGTAGCTACTAACTTCTCGATAAAATCAACCTGAGATACTGTTCCTTTAACAAGTAAACTGTTGGTATCAGGATATGCAATAATTTGTATATCGTCAGTCTCTGGCGCTCCAGCTGTCGATATTATTTTCTCTACTTGTAGATCATCATCTTCTTCAGCACCAGGAAAAGGAGGCATACGTGATACGTTTTTTAGTTGTTGACGACTTGAAATTTCAGAAAGTACGTTAACCCCAGTGCTTTGCTTAATGTTATTATTTAACAACGTCGATAGTACTTTTGCCATGCCAGGAATAACTATCTTTTCGCCACGTAATTCATAAGTCCGATCATTAACGAATGTGTTGACCAGGTGAATAATCCCTACTTTATTGCGTCCGATCTCGATGCCATCACTGTTTTGCTCCATTAATTTTGCAGCATTAACGACCAGGTCAACATAAACCGGTGGCCCCGATACATAGAAAGTACCATTGCCGCCCCCTTTAATTTCATAACGAGAGTTATACAGACCCGATTTTTTTAAGAAATTATTAAACTCATTAGTCGATACCTTTCTCAGATTAATCAGAGCATTACGCATCTCTGATGAGTCATAGATATAAATAGCTTTGCCATCATCGTACCAAATAAGTCCCATCTGCGCCGACAGGCGTTCAATCAAGGCATAGGGTTCGGTTAAATCAAAATTTCCGCTGATCTGTTTCTTCATGGCAAGCTTACTTACTATTGTAGGCTTACCCGCATATGATGAAACCGTTTCAAAAAAACTACGTAGATTTTCTTTATTTGCTACGTATCCATTCGCTGTTGCGGCATATGCACCAGGAGTCAATAATCCATTAAAAATGCATAAGGCTGAAATTAATATAATAGTAATACGTAATTTTATTTTCATAACTTTTTACATAGTTCTCTCGGTGTTTTTCCTAACCGACTTTTTACTTCAGCTGAAAAGTGTGATGAGGATGAGTAGCCATATTTATGCGCAATAGTTGTCATATCACTGTTTCCTTCAATGATTTCCAACACGGCTCTGGCAACTCTCCAGCCACATAATTCCGTTTTAACTTTACCACCCAATGCATAACTACATAAACGGCGAAAATGTGAATACGATACGCCGTAAAGCTCACCAAGATCATAGAGTGAAGTCTGTATGAGCGATTGCGATAATAAATAGCGAACCAGTTTATAGCATTCTGTTTTTCTTAGATGCTGAAACAGAATTTCATTAATATTATCGCTGCTCAGATAAGTGGCTAAAAACCAGGCTTCACTTGCAACTTTACTGAATAGCACAACTTCTGATGCAAAGGGCAAGGCATCAGCAAACAACTCATGGTGTTCCCTTTCCACACTCCCCGTTGATTCATCAATAAAAGCTAATAATTTACTCAGGATATCAATGCGAAGTGGATGATAAATTACTTTCCCTGCAGTTACCTCAATTTGGCTTCGGTCAATGAGCAGTAATATGTCTTCCACTACCATTAATTTTTGATGGTTATTACCAATCGTAATAACAAGGGTTACATCCTTGTTTTCATTTCCCCGTAAGAACCACATTTCAGGGTCCAGTAGGGTTAACTTCTGTCCTTGAAGCAAAACATTCATTGGAAGTAACAGCCCTTCTTCAATCATGTTTCATCTCCTTATTCCATATTCTCATTCTCCATAAACTTGCAATAAAAACATGATTAAAAAGTGATGATTCCTATTTATAAAATAATGATTTTGTTATGAGCGAATAGCTATCAGCCACTTACACTTGTACGTCATCCTGTCCATATACAGAATTGCAACTGTTGATATGTTTTACTTAAACATACCCCGTATTTCTTATAACACTTGTTTGGTGACTATTTTCAATAAAAATCATATTTGTTAGTTACACATTAACGCACTGCGAGTGTTTTGTTACTCCCTGCATATATTTTATTCTCTTTTCCGATTCTATTTTTCTTAATCGTTCATATAATTTTCTTGTTAGTCGGATTTACGAATCATGAGACTTATGATGGATGGAATGAGGCTAAGCGGCCATGTCAACCCTGTAATTACTGCAGCAAACAACCGATATGTTACTTTTTCTTCCGAGAAGATAAATATTAAGGTCGATGTCACAACCAGACCTATCAGGTAAGCTAACAGTAATTTATTGATCACTTTTACCTCCCTTACGATTTCTCTTTGAGCGGTCCTTTTAATCCAGGACCGCTTCATTATGAAAACTATTTAATTCCCTCATCATTGATAAGATTGGACATTTCTTTCAACATAAGAGTCATTGAGGCTTTCGACCAGTTTAGCGGAATGATAGGGCTTGGCGCTTCATGCAAAGTTCC
>JAIJJM010000091.1 GCA_022728415.1 Collinsella sp.
AGAACTGAGGACGATAACCATCGAAGAACGGGGTGTGACGGCCGCCCTCCTCCTTGGTGAGAACGTAGATCTCGCCGGTGAACTTGGTGTGCGGGGTAACCGAGCCGGGCTTGCAGAGAACCTGGCCGCGCTCGATGTCCTCACGCTTAATACCGCGGAGCAGCAGACCGACGTTGTCGCCAGCCTCGCAGAAGTCCATGGACTTACGGAACATCTCGATACCGGTAACAACGGTGTTCTGGGTATCCTTGATGCCGACGATCTCGACGGGCTCGTTGAGCTTGAGCTCACCGCGCTCGACACGGCCGGTAGCAACGGTACCACGGCCGGAGATGGTCATAACGTCCTCAACGGCCATCAGGAAGGGGAGGTCGTTGTTACGAGCAGGCGTCGGGATGTACTCGTCGACGGCCTTCATGAGCTCGCGGATAGCGTCCATCCACTTGGCGTCGCCCTCGAGAGCGCCCAGAGCGGAACCACGGATGACGGGGATGTCGTCGCCGGGGAAATCGTACTCGGAGAGGAGCTCACGGGTCTCCATCTCGACGAGGTCGATGAGCTCGTCATCGTCGACCATGTCGCACTTGTTCAGGAAGACGACGATGTAGGGAACGCCGACCTGACGGGCAAGCAGGATGTGCTCGCGGGTCTGAGCCATGGGGCCGTCGGTAGCAGCGATGACAAGGATAGCGCCGTCCATCTGAGCAGCACCGGAGATCATGTTCTTGACGTAGTCAGCGTGGCCCGGGCAGTCAACGTGAGCATAGTGACGGGCAGCGGTCTCGTACTCGACGTGGGAGACGGAAATCGTAATGCCGCGCTCGCGCTCCTCGGGAGCCTTGTCGATGTTCTCGAACGCAGTGAAGTCAGCCTTGCAGCCCTCGGTCTCGGAGAGAACCTTGGTGATGGCGGCGGTCAGCGTGGTCTTGCCGTGGTCGACGTGACCAATGGTGCCGATGTTAACATGCGGCTTAGTGCGCTCAAACTTCTCTTTGGCCATAAAGCCCTCCTCTAAACAGGTCGTCCCCGGACGGGACTTTGCCTTTATACCATAGTGGCCTCTCAACATACTATTGAGAAGCCACCGTGTTACCTATGGTAGCGGTGACTGGATTCGAACCAGTGACGCCACGGGTATGAACCGTGTGCTCTAACCAACTGAGCTACACCGCCGGATGGAGCCTGCAACCAGACTTGAACTGGTGACCTCTTCGTTACCAACGAAGTGCTCTACCGACTGAGCTATACAGGCACTTGACGGGTGGGAGCTATAGGATTCGAACCTATGTAGGCAGAGCCAACGGGTTTACAGCCCGTCCCCATTAACCACTCGGGCAAACTCCCAATCGTTCAAGTATCCGCAGGTTCTTTGGTCTTTTGGACCGCCATCCCCGCGAACGAAGAAGATAATACGATGCCACCTTGGGGGCTGTCAACGAAAACCTCTAGATACACGGCCCCGGGCGTATCTATATACCTTCGAACTGCGGTTTTGTTGAGTTTGGATATGAAGACTGGTGGATTTTGCTGTGCTGGTAACATTTCCCGAGGGAACACTTTGGCGTAGTGGAGTGAGCCTGCGGTATCGACCTTCGATAACGACCCTCTTGCACTATTACTTAGGTCGCGATCGGGCTTCCCGGGCTCGATCGAGCGTGGAAAATCCTCGCTCGACCAAGTAGATCAGAGCCTCACCGTTTCATCTCGATCTGTAACAGTAAGAGGGTTATTCCTTCCCTATCTGTTACAGATCGAGATACTACGCAGTGACCCCGGCTTTCGTCTCATTCTGTAACAGTAAGAACGGTTTTCAGCCTCTTCGTGTTACAGATCGAGATATTCCCCGCCCAACCCGTCTTAACATCTAAATCTGTAACAGTTTGACGAGAAATACCGGTCTAGATGTTACAGATCAAGATTGAATCGTTTGGACTGAACACCCCCAAGATATTGGCTGGCGGTCACTAGAACTTAATCTCGTCAAAGTCAAAAGCTTTCAAAGTGAGTCTAACGAGCTTGTCTGTGCGCTCCTGAATCTGCTCGCTGGTCCAGGTATCCGTGTTTACCAACTCGTCGTTCAGATTCAACCCGTTGCGGTATCCGACATTCGCCCCGTAAGCATCCTTGCGATCTCGCTTGGTCACAAAGGGCATGTTGCTCAGCTTTGAGTTATACCCGGTGATAGTTAGATTTCCAAGCGTGTGGACCTGTTTCTCCTGCACCTCAATCGCCTTAGACATGTCGCCGTCCGCAACCATCTTCACCCATTCATCTGGAATGTTCTTGCCCTGAGGGAAGATGTGCTCGATTGTCCAAACGTAGTTTCCGGAGGCGTATCGTTCCCAAAGTGGCTTCATCTCTTTCGTAACGCTCGGAGATGCGATAACAGTAAGGATGTAGCGCGTCATATCGGGATTGACGTCGTAAATCGGCCCCTCAAGACGTTCTTTAAAGGAAGCGTCGCTGGCAGACACATCGACGAGGCGCTTCTTGATGTACTCCGCGGCCGCAATGCCCTTGAGTCCCTCGCTTTCGAGGCTCTCACAAATACTGATGAAGAGTCTCTCAAGATCACGTGTGGGAGGTGTATCGGTGAGGTTGCGCCGGACAAAGAAGCAGACGAGGAGCTTAACAAGAAGCGCGAGGGTTTCATCTTTTAGCTCCAACTGGTTCTGCTTCTTAAAGAGGAACAGCAGCATCAGGTAAGATGCGACGCCCTGCGCTCTCGAAAGCTCCAAAAGCTGATGCGAAAGCTCGGAATCCGGGCTCTCTTGATCGAGCCCAATGATCCTCGAATAGAGTGCGGAATTCTCGGTCAGCTCGTCCAACACCTTAAGGGCGCCGTCAGCAGATTCCATCCGCTTCTCGTAGATTTTCAGAAGGTTGGAACGCGTGGCAACGGAACCGAGAGGGAGTTGGGAGCCAGATTCGCCGATAAATGGCTTGTTCACCTCCCGGCGGAAGGCATCGTAGTTCTGGCGGAAGAAGCGTTCCTGCGTCTTGTAGTCATCGCCGAGATTGTGGAGCACTTCCTGCCAGCGTTCAAAGTAATAGTTGAGCTGTCCGTCATCCACCCCGGCAACCTTGCCGAGAAGCATGTTCTTGATAAGGTCGACGGCGCTCAAGGGAACACCGCGGTTGTTAAGGGACGCGAACAAGGTGTAGGCGTCAGCATGGCTATCGACAGTAATCTGGACCACGACCGCTGAGCACACCAGCCTGCAGATATCAAGGAGGCAGCGAACGCACTCAATTCCATCCCTGCCCTCAACGTCCTCACCCAGCCGATCGTAAAAATAGTTGAATGCCTTAGACATCTTTCTTAGACCAAGGAATTTCGGCTTTTGTATAACCGCATCTAGGCCGATATGTTCCTTCAAGATCCAGCGGTAATCCTCAAGGTTATGATTCTGAACCTGAGGAATAACGCGCGTCATTGACTTGTCAGATTTCAAGATCAGACGATTGCGCAGGGGTCGAATATCGTCCAACATCATGTCGTCATCGATAGAATCCTTATGCTCCATGATGCGAGTATAGAGGGCGGCAAGGAGAAGACTGAGCGTCGTCAGGCGTTGCTGACCATCGATAACTTCATAGTGAATGGTATCCATCTTGGAATTCACAGTCCCGTTCACGACAATAAACGAGCCCAGAAAGTAGCCGGCGTCGTTTTGGGTGATATCGTCATAGAGATTCGCCCAGTCGCGCTGATTCCAAGTGTACTCGCGCTGGTAACGAGGAATGTCATAGATTTTTAGCATATCGGTCGACAAAATATTGGCAACCGTTGGGTCCTCTACGTTATTAATCATCATGAGTCCTTTCAATCGGCTTGCTCACAAACGACGGGAAATCCTTGTCGCTCTCGACCTCCCACGCCGAATTTAATCTAAACCATAGTTATACCCATGGGCTACAGGAAAGAGAACCGTGCACGGCGCGCGGTCTTTCGAGAAGCGGCATCGGAGCTCTCAGCGGCTTGGTCCCTTTCCACCCTATCCCAGTTGGAGACACAAAGCCCAAAAACTCTAATGGAGACAGCAACTGTAAGCTTGGCTTTTCCCGCTTCATTGCACGCGTTTATTGACAATGACTATCGGTCACAAAACACATCCAAGTACAATTTCGATTTAATTGTTGCATGTTTGTTGCGTGAGCTGTTGCATGAGAAGGCAGAATCAGAGGCTATATCGCCTCTGACCTGCGGAAACTCATGGAGCCAGTGACAGGAAGTCCGCGCATTCGCTTCGCGAATGCGCTCCGGCTTCGGATGCCTGCCGGCATCCTCGCCCGCTCGCTACGAACGTTTCGCGTTCGCTTAACGCTCGCGCCCTTGCGGGTTCGATTCCGGCACACACAAGAAACGGGCCCTGTCCCAATTGGAGGCAGAGCCCGAAACTCTCATGGAGCCAGTGACAGGAATCGAACCTGCAACCCACTGATTACAAATCAGTTGCGCTACCGTTGCGCCACACTGGCACACTTGGCGCTTTCGCGCGAAGCCAATTAAGAATAAATGAATTGCGGACGGGGCGCAACAGGCCGCACGGCGTTATACAAATATGCAAAATCCAGCAACAACACGTACCAGGCCCGTTCATTTCTGTCAGTGCGCCTCAATCTCAAAACTATTCGTCAGAACGAATAGTTTTAATTACAATGGAATAGATAAAACTGTTCGTTCTAACGAAGGGTTTCGCGATGCTCACTACCAAGGAAGCAGCCGAACTGCTCGGCATCACCCCGCGCAGGGTGCAGGAACTCATTAGGAACGGCGCGCTGACTGCCCGCAAGGCTTCTGGCGTGTGGCTTATCGACAAAGGCAGCGTAGACACGCGACTCCGCTCCGCAACCAAAAGAGGGGGACGGCCTCGTCGTGGACACGGGAAAAGCGAAATCGCATTTACCCTCATGAACCGCACGCACGAAGTGGCCCAGCTGGTCTACAGCAGATCACGGAAAGACTTCACCCACATCGGCGCCGACGTCGATCATGTCCACGCCCCTATTGGAGTTTTTGCTCCCAGCAAACCTGTATCGCTCGACTCCTTCCGCATCTGGTGGCGCGGCCGCGGTATCCCGCTCGCACGCATTGGGCTAGCCTCTCTGCTTGCAGAAGCCGCAGTCGATGTCCCCGATGAACTCGTACAGCGAAATCTTGGCCTCTCCTTATCCGACCAGTATTGGATTAGGCCCCAAGACTCCGGTCTCGCGTGGGAAGATATCAATTTCTTCAATAATGCTTTTGACGACGTCTCTCTCAGCATCGCGCCCTTCGCCCCAGAGGGCAAGACGGCTGCCGCAAAGCCCGACAACACCTCGGACGGCAATCTTCAAAAGTACTGGACATGCGAGGGTGACCATCGAATCCTCCACAAGGCAGGTGCGCATCTAAACCAGGAACCCTATAACGAGATGGTGGCGACTGCACTTCACCGTCGCATCCTAAACGCTTGCGATTATGTACCCTATTCGCTCGAAGGCGCGGGTACTTCTGCCTTGAGCACATGCAATGTCTTCTTAACTGACGAAGAAGAATATGTCCCTGCGTTCTATGTAAACCAGCATGCAAATGCAGACGAGCGACTAACCGATTACGAACGATATGTAGCAAACTGCGAGGAGCTTGGAGCGACAGATATAAAAGACGCCCTTGACCGCATGATCGTATGCGACGACATCATCGCCAACTATGATCGCCATTGGCGCAACTTTGGCCTCGTGCGAAACGTCAACTCACTGGTCTGCAGACCAGCCCCCATCTTCGATTCGGGCTCATCACTCTGGTGCAACATATCGCTTGAGGAGCTTAGGGCGGGAGAGCACAGTTTTACCAGTGCACAATTTCATTCAAGCCCCGCCAAACAAATGTTGCTCGTCGAGGACATGGGCTGGTTTGACGGCGACAAACTCGAAGGCTTCGTTGACGAGGCAATCGAGATTCTGTCCAGAAACGACGCGCTCACGGCAAGGCTGCCGTATCTAAAAGAGGCGCTTACATGGCGCCTCCGTAGAATGATCGACATCGCTGAATGGAGTTAGCGAGACAGCGTCGCGCCGTCAGCTCCCCTACCTCCCACGGAGGGCCTTGAGCTTTGCCAGGGCATCGGGGCTCAGGCGGCTGCCCAGGGTCATCTTGATCTGCGGGGCTTCCTCGGCCTCGTGCACGTCGTTGTCGATCTGCTTGATCTCGTCCACCAGCATGCGGCTCGAGATGCGCGTGACGCCCTTGCCCATGACGACGGCCTGGATCGTGCCGTCGCTCGACACCACGGAGCACGCGCGGCCTTCCTCGCGCGCCTCGATGCAAAGCTTCTGCACCACGGTATCGGCGGAGACGCCCGTCGGCGAAAACTCGATACGCACGCCGCGGGCCGGCAGGTTGGGGCGCTCGTTGGAGATATTGCCCGCGCCGTCGAACACGATCACGGCCTCGTAGCGGCCCTGGGCAAACGCGGCAACATCGTTGATGAGCGCGGTGCGCGCCATATCGTGGACGTCGCTGGAATACGGATCGTCGGAATGGTCGTAGACGAGCTTTTCGTAGCGCGGTGTGCAGTGAATCACGTTGTAGCCGTCGACCACCAGCAGCTCGGGTTTATTGGAGTGCACCGTCGAGACCGGATCGGCGATAGCCTGCGCAAACGCATTGCCGCCCACGCCATAGGTCGCGGCCGAAACAATCGGCTTGGCCGAGCCCTCGCCGAAGCGCTTGGCCTTGGACTTGGCGCGGTTCTTCTTGGACATGCGCTACTCCTCCCCCATGAGCTCGCCGGCATTACGGCGCAGCCACTCAAAGCACAGCGCGGTGGTCGCCTGGGCAACATTGAGGCTCTCGGTCATGCCGCGTTGGGGAAGCTTGGTCAAAAAGTCGCATTTCTCGAGCACCAGGCGCGAGATGCCGCCGCCCTCGGAGCCCATGACGAGCGCCACGCGACCCTCGAAGGGAGCATCCCAGCAGCTGCCCTCGGCGTGCTCGGAGGCGCCACCCACCCAAAAGCCAGCGGCCTTAAGGTCATCGAGCGCACGGGCGATATTGGGAACCTGTGCGATAGGCAGATGCATGACGGCGCCAGCTGAAGTCTTGTAGCTGCCCACGGTCACGCCGGCGGCGCGCTTGTTGGCAATGACGACGCCCGCCGCGCCCACGACCTCGGCGGAGCGCACGATCGCACCAAAGTTGCCATCGTCGGTCACATGGTCGAGCACGACGACGAGCGCCGGACCGTCGCCCGCACGGTCGAGGATATCGGCAACATCGGCATAGGGGAAGTTGCCAACCTCGAGCGCGATGCCCTGGTGAGCGCCATGGCTCGACAGTGCGTCGAGCTGCGCGCGCGGCACATACTTCATGCGGACACCCGCGGCGTTGAGGTCGTCGACCAGGCGCGACAAGGCGGCATCGCGCTCCCCGCCCTCGGCGATGAGCGCGCACTTGACGGGAAAGCCGGTACGCAGCGCCTCGGCGGCAGCACGGCGACCTTCGATAAACTCGCCCTTGGGAGCCTGGACAGCGTCGCGGTTGCGATCTCGCTGCGGACGCGCAGCCTGGGCTTGGGAGCGCTCGCGCTGGCCCTTGGGAGCGGCAGCGCGGTCGTTGCGGCGAATCGGACGCGAGCCAGAAGCGGCCAGCTTGCCGCCACGAGGCGCACGCTTGCGATTGTCGGCCATAGGACAACCTCCTATAAGCAATTATCAACAGAACAAACGAAACGACCACCCGAGGTGCGGCAGATTGCCTTGAAAGAGGAGGGCATAGACCTTGAGGTCATGCCCGACGATTGAA
>JAIJJM010000092.1 GCA_022728415.1 Collinsella sp.
AGGCCACCATGGTGGCCTGATAACGTGTTACGGCAGAGCCGCGTGACTCAGGGCTGTGCCGGCAAAGGCATTTGCCTTTTTGTGTTCATCCACACTGTCAGGCCAGCGGATTGCCTCCGTCGCAAAGGTCCCCGACTTGTAATAGGTCAGCACCGTCTCTGTGCCTTCAAGCGGCAGTACCAGTATGCCAACCGCACTACCGGCTTTCTGTCCATCCCAGACCACCAGTTTCCCGGTGGCTTCATCCAGCATCAGGGGCGTCAGAGCCGGTGTTGCAGAAGAAATCCCGCTGCTGCCTGTGGCGGTATGAGCCGGATCATTACCGGCAAAAATACGTACTTCCGCACGCTGTTCAGTGATGGTTTTCGTCACCATTTTGTTAAAACCTCATATTGATGGTCAGCACTGACTTCATGGCATGGCCATGAGCATTTTCACGTCCGCATCACCGTCTGCTGACGTCTGTGACACGCCACCCCGCACCGCTGCCGGTGAATGATTCGCCATGAAATGTTCAAACAGGGCGGTTGTGGATGCAGAGACCGGTTCGGCCTTACCTGATCCCGCAGCCAGCACAGCCCGGGCGTTCTCCACGGTCATTCCCGGGCAGGCCGCCAGTTTTTCAGCCTGCGCTTCTGCCCCTTTTGCCTCATCCAGGGCCATGATCTGATCACGAAGTGAGGGCCCGGCATCCGCCAGTGGTGCAGCCGCCAGGATCGGGCGGGCTTTTTCCACCGTCATCTCCGGCATCGCCGCCAGCGTTGCCGCCAGTTGTTCACGACCGTTCGCTTCTTCACACGCCATAATGCGATCGGCTTCACTCTGCGCGGATGCCACCGGCTGCTGCGGTGCCGCCGCGGCCAGAATCGCCCGGGCCTGTTCAACGCTCATGCCCTGTTGCCCTGCCAGCATCGTGGCAAGCTGTTCACGTCCTTTCGCTTCCTGGCATGTCAGGATCCCCATCACTCGCTGGTTCTCCTGCACGGCGGCTTCCGTTGCAGTTAATTGCGGCATAGTGCCTCCTCTGACATTACTGTTCAGCGCCGTGGCCATCACACTGATGGCATCCGACGCATTGATTAATTCATCCGCCAGCCCGGCCTCAATGCCGGACTGACCTTCAAAAACAGCGGCCTCTGTTCCCGTGACTGCATCAACAGACAGACCGGTAAACATCGCCACTTTTTCGGCAAACATCCGGCGCGCCGCATCAATCCGCTGCTGCATGTCCTGGCGAACCTCTGCCGGCAACGCTTCAAACTGATTGCCATCCACCTTGTGCGCCCCTGAGTAAATCAGCGTGATATCCACACCGGCCTGCGCCAGATGACCGGCATAGCTGACATGGCTCATCATCACGCCAATGGAACCGATACGGGATGTCTGGGTAACCAGCCGTCGGGAGCAGGCCGACGCCAGCAGCATGGCCGCAGAACAGGCCGTGTCATTACACAGTGCCCAGACCGGCTTCTGCTGCCGGAGGCGGTAAATCATGTCAGCGCAGTCAAACGCGCCGGCGGCCTGCCCGCCCGGACTGTCAATGTCCAGCAGTATGCCCCGCACCTGGCTATCTGCCATTGCCTGCTGAAGACAGGCGACAATGCCGTCATAGCCAGTCATTCCGGAAAATGGCCGCATCCCCCCCAGCCGGTGCACCAGCGTGCCGGTCACCGGCAGTACCGCAATACCGTTCACCACCCGGTAAACACGGGCCGGTCGTTTACCTCCGGCCATGTACTCGTCCGTTTCAGCCAGCATTCCGGGAGCATCAAGCTGTACCTGCTGTTGTGGTACCGAAAGACTTGCTGCCCCCATCTCGCGCCCGAGCGCGCAAAAGAAAACCCGCGCATAGGCGGGCTCCAGAAGCAGCGGTTCATTGAATGCTGCGGCAATAATGTGTGAAAGATTACGTCTCACGTGGTGTTGTCTCCTCTTCCGGCCTGCGACTCTCCGCTATCTGCTGCTGATACGCCTGCGCTATCCACACCGGACGTGAGAGTCCGGCTTTTTCCCGCTCTGCAGATTCCCTGACCTGCTGGCGGAAAATGTCCTGATAATCCTCGCCCATCAGCGCCAGCTCTTTCTCATACGTGCTCAGTCCGGCCTCAATGCGCATCACTGATTCCTGAACCTCCTTGAGCCCGTCAATGGCCATTCTTCCGGCTCCAATCCACTCAGCCCGTGACCAGGCTGATCGCGCCTGATAAAAATCAAAACGTGCCCGTGGCGGACGAATAATCCCCCGAAGAAGTGCCTCTTCCAGCCAGCAGGAAAACATCTGCGTGGCCAGCCGGGACGCAATAAATTTTCGTCGCCCCATAAAATAGCGCCACGACTCATTGGCGGATGCGCGGGCACTTGAATAACTGACCTTCGAGTAATCACGGGACAACTGTTCGTAGGAAACGCCAAGACCGGCGGCGATATACCGCAGCAGCGCCTGTTCAAGCGCCGAAAATCCATTGTCTGAATCCTGCGCGGTCTGAAGTTTCAGATCATCACCGGGGAAAAGGTGCGGAATTTTGACACCGCCCAGCGTCACGCTATTCGTGTCATACCAGGTGGAGAACTTATCCAGAATATTAATAAGCGGATTATCCTTCTGCCCCTGCGGCGCACCGGCGATATATTCAAAGGCCTTTTCGGTATCAAGGTCACTTTCAATCGTCGCTGCATACATCGCCTTCACTATGGCCGACTGAAGCTGTGTTGCCTGCAGGGAATCGAGCATCTTCAGCCGTTCCATTACGCTGTAAAACTGATTGGCCCCACGGGTCTGCCCGTCCTCCACCGGCTCGAAAATATGCAGCATGGCCGGACGCCCGGTGGGAAGTTCACGCGGGATCCGTTCCCATCGTCCACTCCCAGAGAACGGAAAATCATCCTCACAGATATGGTACGCAACGGCACGACCATATCGATCGACCTCCACACCGGCCCGCAGAAAACGGTTCCCCATACCGTGTCCTGGCGTGTCCACCCGTTTCGGACTCACGGCTTTAAAACGCGTACGAAACAGTTGCGTGCTCTCCGTATCCCAGACCGGCTGCACAAAGATTTCGCCGTTAAACGCATGAACGCCCACACCTTCACGGATAAATTCCGTAAACGTGCGTTTCCCTTCCACGTCGATCTCGCCAAACATCCCTTCGGCGTATTCCGACCAGGCCGCCTCCACCTCATCGACAAAACTTTTTGCCGCAGTCTCCCGCATCCCCAGCCAGCGCCAGTTCGGACGGTAGCTGATCAGAAACATATGCCCGACAATATGATCCTTATGCAGGGCCACCGCATTAGCCGCTATCCCGTTATTGCGCACCAGATCATCTGCCCGGGCATTCCCCAGACGCAACGCAGGCAGCAGGGCTGCATCGGCACTCTGCGCCGGTGGCAACCACTCCGCCATTTGCCCGCCAAATCCTGCGCCGCCCCCGTTGTAGCTGAGACTCTCACGAAGCGGAACGCCGTTCACATCAATCAGGACAGGCGTTCGTTTCATAACCTCACTCCCAGCGGACGACGGCGACGTCGGGTTGTCCCCAGTACCGACTCCGCATCATTGATCGCCCGGTTAAGCTCATCCAGAGAAGCCGCCGTATATTCAATTCTGCGACCATCTTTCTGGACAGACACCACCCGTTTACCGGTTAATAAATCAAGGCGCGCCTGACGCAGCGCCTGTAGTTCAGCGACTGTAACCATTCACTCCTCCGGACAGCTTCGCTGCCAGTTCTTTAAGGGTTGGCCGGGTCGTCTCTTCTTCCCGGGATTTTGCCAGTACAGCCAGATCAAGCTGCCAGCGTTGCACGGACACACGTAATGCCGCATAGGCATACACCAGGCAGTCCAGCGCTTCGTTACGCCGCTTTTTGTTATCCCACAGCAGACGCATCTTTCCTTTTTCCCACTTCTCCACAAGCTCTTCCGCGACCAGTTGCTGCGCCTCTGTCTGCGAAAAAATCTCCGGATCATCAGGAAAACGGATGGCATACGACGTGGCTTCATCCGCAGGCGTGGGATCGGCTTTCATACGGGCATAGAGAATTTCTTTTGCGGTGTCCGTCCCCACTTCACACAGATACACGCCCCGCTGATTGCGGGTTTTCGGCATGGTGATCACCGGCTTGCCATAGACAGATGCGCCTTTTACCGGCAGCACCCGGAAAACACCGTGTTTTTTTGACCTCTGATAGACAATTTCACCATCGATCCCCCCGGTGTCCCAGCAGACACGGGAAATGGTCATTTCGGTTCCGTCTGCATGGCAGTATTTTTTGTTGATCGCCGCATCCACACGTAACAGCGTCTCTTCCTCATCGGGACGGCCCATAATGATGATTTTATCCACCAGAAAAGCTTCCTCTCCCGTTGCCCATCCCCAGACATACATCTCAAAACGGTTTCGCTGCGAGTCAATGCCCGCCGTCAGATAAACCACCCGGGCTGGCACCGCCGCCGTGTAATGCACGACCTTATCCATCAGTACCTGGTGATCGAGTTTTTCGCCCACGGCCTCTTCCCAGGTCTCGCCCAGCGTGGTGTTCACAAAGGTTTTCAGGCCGTTGGGATCTTTCAGTGCATCCAGCCAGTCATAGACTATCTGTACCCAGGTGGTGAACGGACTGTACGCCGTCCAGATATGGAACGTGATGGAGCGCGGCGGCGGAATTTCATTATCCGCGGCGCTGAAAAACGTCAGACCGTCACGGGTCCACATCCCCGTGTTTTCACAGATCCACCGCCCGTTGCTCTGGTCAAGCTCAGACTGATGGATCACGCAGCCATGATGTTCACAGAGGTAGAAAACGCTTTCGGGGCTGTCCTTCTCCCATTTAAGGCCAAAAGGCGTGGATTCATCGCCAAATTTCAGATACTGCTCCTCCCCACAGTGTGGGCAGGGCACATAAAAACGCATGAAATGCGCCGACTCGTTGGCCGCTTTTTCGATCTGGCAGGTGCCTTTGATTTTAGGCGTCGAGCCGCGAATGGATTTGGGCCATACAGAGCCCTCAATACGTTTATCCCCAAGCAGGGTTGGCGAACCCTCTTTTTCGACATCCGGTTCGAACGAGGAAAGTTCGTCATAGCAGACCACGTCCACGGATTTTTCACGGTAGTTTTTAGCGGCAGCCCCGCCCAGGCACCAGAAGCCCACGCCCGATGAAAAACGTTTCAGCGTGAGGGTATTATCACGATGTTTACGCCCAAACCACGGTGCAAGATCGAGTAAAACCGGCACATCCCTGATCGTGGGTTCCACATGAGATTTCATAAAATCTTCAGCAGCAGAATCCGTGGGCTGGAAAAGAAGGCTGTTGCGTGATTTATGCTCAATAAAATAAGCCTCCACTCCCAGCAACATCTTTGTATAACCAACACGGGCAGATTTAATCAGATTAACAGTGCGGATCCGGTCATTCCCCATGCTGTTCATGATGGCAACCTGAAACGGCAGTGTTTCCCACCGCCCCGGGGTGTAAGATGACTCTTTCGGAAGGTAATAATGTCGATCTGCCCACTGAACTGTCGTCAGAGGGACAGGAATTTTTAGCGCAAGGAGGCCGGTTGCTATCGCTCCTGCAGAATTAGCCGCCCTCAGTTCGTCTGAAATCATCAATCCACCTGCGCACATTCTCACCGGCTTCAGAAGCCACATCGGATGCTTTCGCGATTTCAGTTTTCACAGCATCAAGATGTACGGGTGATATATCAGGGTATTTACGCTGCAGTGTCTGAGGGACACGGACAAGGATCCCTGATATATTCTGTGCCACTCGCTGAAAGATGTAGGTAAATAACTCCGTCTCGAGGACAAGGCCTTCCTCACGAGCATTTTTCAGCTCCTGTGCATCGGCCTGTGCCTTCGTCAGTCGGTAACGTTCGTAATCAATGGTGCCGGGCTGAAGGTCTGATTCGCTGGCAGCCCTCAAATCCTCGATCTCTTTACGGAGTTTTTCGTTTTCAATATCAGCTTCCCTCTGCGCATACCACTGAATGGCAGCAGTTGTATCAAAAACTGATTCAGTCCCTTTCCCTCCACCAGAAACTAGTGGTAACCCCTGACTCTGCCAGGCGGTGATGGTCCTGACATCAACGCCAAAAATATCGGCCAGTTTTTTCTTATTGACGTTCATACACTCCCCCGGGAACCAGAAAGGATCTGAAAATGGCGTTTTCTAACAAAAACAGCCTTTGTCAGATCCTTTTATATTTTTAAAATTCTATTGATAATCAATCAGTTAAAAAGAAGAAGAACGGATCTGATTTTTCCCTAAAAATTTTCATAAATAGCGAAAACCCGCGAGGTCGCCGCCCCGTAACCGGTCGGATCGCCGGAAAGGACCCACGAAATGATAATGATTATCATCTATATAAGGTTTATCACAACATGTGTGTACGCCATCAAACCACGAGAAATAATCAATTATGACGCAGGTATCGTATTAATTGATCTGCGTCAAATTAACGTAAAAGCAACTTCAGATAATACAAATCAGCAACACTGAATATGGGGAAACATTATGTCATCAAAGAACAGAACCCGCAGAACAACAACCCGCAACATCCGATTTCCAAACCAGATGATTGAACAAATTAACATCGCTCTTGATCTGAAAGGTTCAGGAAACTTTTCAGCGTGGGTTATTGAAGCCTGCAGAAGAAGGCTGTCAACAGAGAGTTCGGGTATGAATTACATAATTAAGTAACATGGTGTTCACAGAACACGCAGTTACCGGACACATCAGTTTTCCATTCGCTCCCCGGCAGTACAGGCTTCCCCTCTGACGGGATAGCCTGAAAAAATAACACAGAAAATTATTTGTTATAATTAATATAACTTACTCAAAAAAAAGCGACGAGAAAATCAGCATCAACGAACAATAAGCGCCAATACGTGATAACAAATGGCAGCCATATTTATCTGCAGTATAAGCAATGGACAGGATAACCACACCAGAAACCGTCAGCATAAAATCCATTTGAACTTCCCCGGACAAAATCGACTCATCTAAAGATTTACAGCTCTTTTTATTATCAATATGTTAAAAGTAAAATAAACAGATGTTCAATAACACGAATACAAAAACGTGCTGAAATTCAATGAATCCATTTCTGTGTCATCAATTAATAGTGATAAACATCCGGCTTCTTCCACCATCGCACCGGACAGGCGACTATGAGGGGACAACGCCGCGCTCCGTTAACGCGGTAAACCCCGGTGTGTATCGTTTTTGATTATCCCCGCACACTCGCGCAGAGGAGTCTCCCTGTCGGGCTGCGGTCTCTGTTAATGAGGGAATACAGCGACGATACGGCGCATCAACAAAACTTATTTCAGGCACTGAGTGCGGATATAGCCCTGTGCCCCTTCCAGTTGCTTGTGCATCGTCATCAGCCGCTCTCTGAGGGTGAAATAATCCCGTGTAACGGTGTCTGCCAGTTGGGGGCCGGTTGCATTATCCACGCCGGAGGTGGTGGGGGCTTCACGCACGGAGCCTGGACAGGTGGCGTTGATCCGCAGGCGCTTACGACCAGCGGCAACATCAGCGCGCAGAGTTTCATTTTCAGCTCTCGCATCGGCTAATTCCCTCGAGTATTTTGCATCGAGCGCAGCAACATCACGCTGACGCATCTGCATGTCAGTAATTGCCGCGTTCGCCAGCTTCAGTTCTCTGACATTTTTGTCGCGCTG
>JAIJJM010000093.1 GCA_022728415.1 Collinsella sp.
ACCTGATCGCCCTCATCATGCTCAGGTGCTCGGACCTGAGGCCGGCCCTGCCGGGGCGGGAGGCATAGTGTTCACCCACACGAACTCACGAAGCCTCCTATTTTAGCTACCCCACACAAGCGGGCAGCTAAAATAGCCCCGTCCCAAATTAGCTGCCCTGCCGGGCTGCTGCTAGGCGAGGGCAGCCATGATGGTGCGGGCGACGCCGTCGTGGTCGTTGTCGAACTCGGTGATGGCGTCGGCGGCGTCGCAGTCCTCGGGCTCGGCGTTGATCATGGCCATGCCGTGGCCCGCTACCTGCAGCATGGGGATGTCGTTGATGTTGTCGCCGAAGGCCCAGGCGTCGGCGAGACGTTCGCCCAGGTGCTCGCATAGCCACGTGAGGGCCGTTCCCTTGGTGGCGCCCTTGCCCATGACCTCGATATTCATGGCGTACGAACGCGTGACCTCAATCCCGCCGAGCGTGTCGAGCTCCGCCGCGAGGGCGTCGCGATCGGCCGGGTCGTGCCAGTACATGGCGATGCGCTCGAGCGTCTCGACCTCGTCGATCTTGCTGTCGATATCCATGTCGATCGGTGTTCGTGTGCGCCTGAGCGAAGCCGCGATGTGGGGGTCGCCGCCGCAGAATTCGTCCAGGCGCGTGTAGAGTGAGCGGGGGAGGAAGCACTGCCCGTCCGCGAAGATATCGAAGGTCACATCGTGGCCGGCGGCAATGCTATGGATGCGATGGGCGATGCCGCGATCGAGCGGACGGCTCAAAATGCGCGTGGCACGTGAGACATCGGTGGGCACGTCGTCGTCGAGCTGCCAGATGCTGGCACCGTTGGCGCAGACCGCGTAGTGTACGGCGGGGTGGGCGAGGATGGGCTCAAAGACGCCCGACAGCGGGCGCCCCGTGCAGGGCACAAACTCAATATCGCGGCGCGCAAGCTCGTCGAGCATCGCCCAGGTGGCGTCGCTCATCTGCTTATCACTCGTCAGCAGCGTTCCATCCATATCGGAAAACACAATCATTCAATGTGGTCCTTTCTACTGGCATAAAAAGCGTGGCCGAGGGCGGTGATGCCCTGGCCACGCTCGGGTTCTATAACGGTTCACGCCCTAGCGATCGGCGAGCGGCTTGTACTCCAACGGCTCGATAACCGGGCGATACGCGGGACGGATGATGCGGTGCGCGCAGAAGAGCTCTTCCATGCGGTGCGCCGACCAGCCGGCCATGCGGGCGACGGCAAATAGCGGCGTAAAGAGCGTCTCGGGCACGCCGAGCATCTTGTAAATAAAGCCCGTGTACAGGTCGATGTTGGCGCAGATGGGCTTGGTCATGCCGTGATCGCGCATCACTTGCGGGGCCAGGCGCTCGATGCGCTCGATGAGCGCGAACTCCTCGCCCAAGTCCTTCTTGGCGGCAAGCGTGCGCGCGTAACGGCGGCACACCTCGGCGCGCGGGTCGCTCAGCGTGTAGACGGCGTGGCCCATACCGTAGATGAGGCCGGTGCCGTCGAAAGCCTGCTTGTCGAGGATCTTGCCCAGGTAGGCCGCGACCTCGTCCTCGTTTTCCCAGTTGGAAACATGCGCGCGGATGTCCTCGTGCATGGACACGACTTTGGCGTTGGCGCCGCCGTGGCGCGGACCCTTGAGTGAGCCGATAGCCGCGGCGTAGGCAGAATACGGGTCGGTGGCCGAAGAGGACAGCACGCGGCAGGCGAATGTGGAGTTGTTGCCGCCGCCGTGCTCTGCATGCAGCATGAGCATCACGTCGAGCAGCATGGCTTCGTCGCGGTTGAATGCCATGCCGCCGCGCAACACCTGCATGATGGTCTCGGCGGTGGAAAGGCCGGGTGTGGGGTGCGGCACATGAACCTCGGAGCCGCGGCGCTTGGCGACCGAGGCCATATGCGCGAAGGCGGCGATGCGGGGGAGACGGGAGAGCATGGAAATGGCGACGTCGATTTCGTGCTCGGGCGTAATGATGTCGGGCTCGGCGTCGAAGGCGTAGAGCAGCAGCACGGCGCGCTGAAGCACATTCATGATGCTCGACGACACCGTGGTCATGGGGAACTCTTTGACGTACTCGTCGCTCAGATGCCTAAAAGCGCCCAGACGTTCACAAAAGCCGTCGAGCTCCTCTTTGTTGGGCAGCGAGCCCGTGATGAGCAGGTAGGCGACCTCTTCGTAGCCATAGCGATTCTCGGCCTGGGCGTTGTTGACCAGGTCCTCGATGCTGAAGCCGCGAAGCGTGAGCTTGCCCTGATCGGGCACGACCTTTCCGTCGACCTTGTTGTAGCCGTGCACATCCGAGATACGAGTGAGGCCCGCGACCACGCCCGAGCCGTCGGCATTGCGCAGGCCGCGCTTGACATTGTGCTCGACAAACAGACCCTCGTCGTACGGGGCGGTCGGCAGGCCGTGGTAGAGGTTTTCGCTCTCAGGCGAAATCTGGCGGCTCGCCTCATAATCCAAGACCAGGCGGCTCAGATGGTCATCGAAGCGGTAGTAGATTTTCTTGGCGTCGTAAGCCATGCGCGCTCCTCTCCGGGCCGCATCGGGGTGACTTACATGGGCATGCGCGCGTCAGGCTATCCCCAGCGGCTTGTTCGCTACAGGCGGTACATAAAGTTAAAGACATCCTCGCGCTGGATGGACACATTGACGCCCGAAAGCTCGCCGGCCTCGGCAAGCGCCTTCTGGAGTTCGGCGAAGTCGAGCTTGGACTCGGCGGTGTCGGCCAGCATGGTCATGGTGAAGATGTCCTCGATAATGGACTGCGTAATGTCGCGGATGTCGACGTTGGCCTCGCCCAGAACACGGGTGACGCCGGCGACGATGCCGGGGCGGTTCTTGCCAAGGACGGTGATGACGATACGGGAGGACGAGATCTCGGCCATGGGAAACCCTTTCGCGTGGTTGCGGCGCGCGCGGGGCGCTCCGCTGCGGTACAGTGTTCATCATTGTACCTGTCTGGCGCCAAAAGGGGTGTGCTTGCTGCGGCGTTACACGTCTGCAACATGAGCGAAAGGGGGAAGGCCGTACGGGGAAGAGCCGTCTGGCGCGTGTCCGGCTCGTGTTGGGTTGATTTCCGATCTCAGCCGAACACATTGAGCGGACAGGCCGTTCCCGCAGTCAGCCGAACGCCTCCGACGGCTGATTCCGAACTGGAAGCGGAGGGCATCCCCGCCCTTCGGTAGGGGATACCGCTCCGCGGCGCATGCCGCGGGCGGCGCCCCTATCGGACCACCGTGACCTCAGTTGGGATGGGCCCAGCACTGCCGCGTACTCGGTGAGCTTGAGCCAACTGTTCGTCTTCACGTCGCGTATGGCGATATTTCGGTCGTCCGGCTCGGTGATGCCGTAGCCGAACGCCTGGAGCGTCTCGATGGACTCCTGGATCCTCTGTTGGAACATGGGACCCGGATCGACCCTCGGCCCGAGGTGCCCGCGCCAAAGGCACGGCGTGGCGCGCAGCATGTTATGGATTTTGGAGATGGGCTCGATGTCGGCGTAGACGTTGAGCGTCGCCATGGCGTCCTTGTGGCCGAGGATCGATTGGAGCGCCTTGATATCGCCGCCTTGGCGGATCCACTGCGTTGCGAACGTGTGGCGAAGGCCGTGGAACGTGATCAGCTCGTCGTTGGTGCCCATGAGGCCGTTGGTCTCCGAGAACGTCTTGAACGCCCTGCGGATATAGCTTGTCGTCGCGAAGGTCGCGCCCGGCTCCGACAGGATGTAGCAGTCCCCGATCTCGACCGCCCCGGTAAGGCCGCGCAAGCGCAGCTTTCCGCAGTCGATCTCGTGGGTCTCCTTCAGGAAGGGGAGTAGGCCGACCGGGTCGATGGGGATACCCCTGGCGTCATGGGTCTTGGTGTCCTTGATGAACGAACCCATTCCCTTCGCGTACGCCACCGAGTGTCTGATCGAGATCAGGCCCGTCTCGAAATCCACATCGCACCACCGAAGGCCGCAGACCTCGCCGATTCGCATCCCCGTGTGCAGGGCGAGTACGACCGCCCTCTAATCCTCGGCGGACCAATCGAGTCCGAACTCCTTTCGGGCATCCTCTTCGCTCATGACTTCGAGAAGGTCTCCGGGTTGGCAACGAAGGGCGAGGCATAGCTGCTCGAGTGTGTTGAAGCGAATGCCGCGAATATGCCCTTTTTTAATACGGGACAGGTTCACGGGCGTGGTTCCAATCCTTTCGGCAAGTTCGTTCGAGGAAATCTTTCGCTCGGCCATGATCTTGTCGAGGCGAACAATTACGGGCATGGCGTTTCCTTACGCAATCTCGTCGGAGTCGAGGTACAGCTCTCGGGCGTACAAGAAGAGCTGGGAAAGCATGAACAGGACGATGCCGAGAACCAGAGAGGTCCAATCGAATGATGAAGCGATCTCTTGGGCGCCGACGGCCCCCTCGCCGCCAAACATCGAAACGGAGGTTTTGAGTGAGCCGGCGTAGAGGCTGGTGGCAGCTTGAACAACGAAGAGAATGCCGAGCACCTTCAAGCATGTCGCAGACCCTTTCTTGAAGGGGTCTCCGCTCTTGATCGTCCACACGAGAACGGCGCTGAGGATGGTCGTAGCGATACCGATGACGGCAGGGACCAATGTCGAGATCGCAAGGGCTGGATACGCGGGGGAGTCTGCAATTACAGGGTTGTCGAGCACTTCGATTGCTGGCTTTAAGGAGAACGCCACTTGTGCGATGGCGGTGGCGCAAAGGGTCGCAGAGGCTATCGCACATGCGATGCGGAAGGAATGAAGCCGGGGAGTGCGATTGTCGGAACTCATAATAACCTCCGAAGAATTTAAAAAACTCAGGTTACTTTTTAACAGTTTATGTTAAATTGACTTTGCCGGCAAGTAATCACAGCATGCTGCAACCGAAACCCCTCTAGATTGGAGAGGATTATGTTCAGTACTGTTAAGTCGTGTAAGCTCTTGGTTTTCCTCGGCCTCGCTCTTTGTCTGTTGCTGCCGGGAGCCCCCGCTTTTGCGGATACCCCGATGCCTCCTTCCCAGGAGAGCAGCCAGTGTGCCCTCGTTGAGCCCCTCGGGTATACGGACGACGTCGTCGATACCTAATACCTACTGGAGCTACAGCTGTCCTCGCGGCGTAAGCGGGCACAGCATCTCGATGTTCAACATCTCTTACAAGACGATCTCCTACCGAAATGGCTATCGCCGATCCGCGCATCATAGGGAATCCCGCCTCGCTGCAATGTGCTCCTGTGGTGTTCTTGGCACAACTGATAAATGGCAATTTGTCTATAGCACCTACTAGATGCGAGGAAGGGCCGAGCATTTTGTTCGGCCCCTCTGTTCCGACTGGATGAGGTTAAGGTTGGCGATGAATATGCTCAAAATCTCGAAGGCGATCTTTAGGTCGCTTCTCTCCTCCAGGTCGCTCTGTGTTGTCGTTGTTGCGTTGATGGTTCTTTGTGCTCTGCCCGTCTTCAGGAGCGCGGCTGGCATCGACGGATGGGTCGAATACCTCGAGTCGGGAATAACCCGTGTTGAGCAGGAATTGTCAGCATCCTATGCGGATGCGCTTGTGAATGCGGGGGAGGACGGTGTCTATACCTCTTCATCAAGCATGCCCGCGCTTCTCTACCCTCTTGCCGCGGGACGTCTTATCTTGGCACCGCTCTCTCCCCTACTTCCGTTTCTGCAGATATCGGATGGAGAGTACACCTATTATGACGGATCGAAGGAGTACTTGCTATGGGTCGCAACGGCCGTTGCCGTCTCGTTCCTTGCCGCGCGTCTTAACAAACGTGAAAAGCTCATCATCCAGGCACCGATGGGCGAGCTGGGTAGACTTGTTGCATCGAGCGTATGGGCGAGTGTTTTTGCAATGCTTGCCGTCCTCGCCATCAATCTTCCAGGGATAATCGCCGCGCTTGTGAAGAATGGCCCGGGCTCGCCGTTCTATCCGATAGGCTACATTCAATATGCGACTCCGGTTATCAAACCGGCTTGGCTGGTGTTCGCGCAGACGGCCATCTTGCAATTCTTGGTGGCAGCGTTCATCTCGCTTGTCGTTCACCTTGCCGTGAAGATTGCCAATAACCCTACGCTTGGAATCGTGTTCGTATGTGCCCTGATGGGGGTGACGATGGTTCCCGGGTATTACGGAAGATCCATCGCTTTACGTGAGTTCGCCCTGTTGAATCCCCTTACGTATGCGAACACTGAGTTGACCGTCGGCGCCTATAGCCCGTACCCGACAACGCAGATAGTGAATCTGCCTGGACTTTGCTTCGAGCGTGGCGCGATTGCCCTCGTATGCGCAATCGGGATCGAGGTGCTGGCAATTAGCCTGCTTTGCGTTGCTGGAAAGAGCGGCTGCGCGTGCCCGATATCCCCGATTTGTCTTGAGAGAGGTTCCTTCACCGCATCGAGAACGGCAACTCGTTCGAGCGCTTGTGCCTCCGCCGTTGCATACGTAAGAACGATGGGGAAACTGCTCCTGCGTTCTCCTACCCTCGCCGTATGCGCGATTGCAATGTCGACGACGATGCTGGCCCCGGCTCTGGTCGAGATGTTTCCTGACGCTGATAACGTTTCCGCTGTTCGGTATAGGGATGGGGAGCTCCGTTCAATAGATCGGTATCTAGAGCAGAACGCTGCGAATATGGACGTCGAGGGCAAAGCGGCCCTGGAAGACATGCGGGATGCTCTTTCGGGTTTCGTGTACGCGCCTATGCCTGCGGAGGGGTTTCGAAGCCTTGCGACGTACGAGCGCGCTCGAGGTGAGCTGGGCGCGGCAGATGCGACTCTCCTGCAATCGATCGGAATCGAGCCGGAGACTCCTTTTCGTGCGGAGGCGCGCGCCCTTCTGCTTGAGTCGATCGCGAGCTTGCCGGACCCCAAGGTTTACGAGTTAAGTACGAAGATGCCCCCATTAATCCTCCTTTCGTATCTCCAGGCAGCGCTTCCCTCCTTATTTTTGCTGTTGCCCGTGGTTGTCACATCGCTCGCGTGCACCCACCTGCAGTGTCGTTCCCTTCTGGTTCTCCAGATCCCCGCAACAGCGCATATGCGTTTTCTGACGGCTGTTGCGCTGGCTCTCCTGCTTGGCTTGGTGCTGCTTTTGGTGTCGATGGTTCCCGCTGTCGTTGTGTCCGTGATTAAGAACGGTGCGGGTGGATCGGAGTATCCCGTCGCTCTCATTCGGGCGGGAGCTTCGACAACGTCCATGGTGGGGGAGGCGGTGTTGTGCAGTATTCCGTTGCTGGTCATGGCATACGGCGTGATTTCCGTCGTCGCTGCGTTGACAGCAGCGATTAGCCGCAACCCCGTTGTCACCGGAATGGTTTGCGCGGTTCTCTTGGTGTTGGGTTCGTTGAGCGCTCATGTTGAAAGCGTGGGCATGGGCGTCGCGCTGCTGGCTCCATTCGCCTCGTTTGATCCCGCTTCCCAGGTGGGGACGATTGGGTTCCTTGGGCGAGGGACGAACGCGATGCCTTTTGGAGAGGTCGTCGGCGCATCGGGCGCTCTGCTGGTGGTCTTGGGCGCCGTATCTCCGTTGATGGTGCGCCTGAGTGTTCCAAAGATCGAAAGGGGATGATCTCGATGATTGACCTTCAAACGCTGACGATCTCTTATGGAA
>JAIJJM010000094.1 GCA_022728415.1 Collinsella sp.
CAGCCGCGGCCCAGCCATTCGGCCACCTGCGCCCACAGGCGGTCGTGCGACAGCCGGTAGGGCTTTCGTGGCTTGGATCTCCTGCGGTCGGCCTTGCGCCGCGCGGGCCCGGCCATGTAGTAGCGGCCGGTCCATGGCCCCGCCTTCGGTCTTTTCGGCCGGTACGGGCGGTACGACTCGTTCTCGTTGGACGGGAACCATGTGTTGCGCTTGATCTCCCGGCTGATGCTGGACGGGCTGCGGCCCGGCATCGCGCCGATCCCGCGTATGCCGGCGCCGTTGCCTACCTCGATCTGGATGACCTGGCGTTCCTCTTCCGACAGGTGCGAATATACTTCTCCCATAGGTGCGACATCCCTTCGGACTGGTTTTCTAGGCAATTTCCAATCTAACGGGTGTTGCACTTTCATTTAGACAACGGGTAAAAGAGAGAAAGTATCAATAATACAGTCGAAAACATCGTCTGTGATTTAGAGGGGATACGCTCATGCGAGCCGTTCCTTCCTGTTTGGGGCAGTTGAAGGCGTCCTCCGTGGTTGGAGAGGAAGAAGATAGCTGATAAGACGGCACAAGAGCATGCAAATGCATGAGAGAGGATTCGCTGATGGCAGAGGATGACGGTACGACGAAGCCAGTGTCGTTATAGAGGGGCACGGATTACGGCCAATGGTTAGTGGCGGACACATGCACATCGCTGTCAAACAGCATCCAGGACTTCAGCCTGCCGATCATCGCGCAGTCGATCACTGGATCGCCGGCTCTGGCCACACTTATTGATTCTGTCATCGGGTTCGTTCGTGGTGCGCTGGAGCTACCGGGCGGTCTGCTCCAGGACAGCGTGGATCGGCGTAGGCTCATGACAATCTTCGGCACCACGGGGTTCGTTATCTTCCTGACCGCTGCTGCATGTGCGCACGTGGGCGTACTGGGATACGCGGCGCTGGTCGTTGTCGCTGTGCTGTTGGGCATCCGCGGAGGCCTGCTTGGGGGCACCTCCAACACGATGCTCAGGGGTATTGTCCCCGACGAGTTGCTACCCAAGGCGATGGGTCTCAATTCCGGGCGTGACGCGGCGACCGACTTGGCCGGCGCTCCCATCGGCGGCGCTCATGAGCTCGTCGGTGTCGGTCGGGGTGCTGGTCGGATCTCTGATTGCCTCCCTCGTCGTGCAGCATGTACCAGGCGGCATCGTGGTGGTGGCCTTCTACCTGCTCATGGCCGCGGGGTCGCTGGGCGCGGCGTTTGCCAGTCAAACTGTTGTGCGTATGGCGTTTCTGTTCGCGTCCTTACTTGTCTTCCCGGCAGGCAACGCTGTGGTCGGCGGCTTCCAGACGCTGCTGGTTAACAAGGAGAATCTGGGGAAGGTCTCTGCCGGCATGGGTGTCATTGGTATGGCCGTCGGCCCTGTGGTCAGCGCACTGGCCGGGCTCGGTAGTGAACGGCTCGGTTACACGGCGATCTCGTTCATTCTCACTGCTTCGATTGCAGTGCTGGCGTTGTCGGCATTGCGTTAAGGGGATTGATTACGCTGCCCAGACCTGACCAGTGGCAACAGCACATCAAACGTTGTGGCCTGACCACGTTTTGAATTCACGCTTCGTATTCTCACCCATCGGCGCATAAAATCAAACGAGGTGACGACATCTCCTAAGCCTGGAGGATTCGGGAGGTGGCTATCTATGGATATTTCAGGACGCAGCATGGCAGGACCGCAGATTTGTATCCAAGGCGAGTACTGCATCGCAGGGTCAAAGACAGCGTGACATCGAGCCTGAACTTGACCGGTTTGACGGCAATGATTGAGCTCAGCTGTTCATGCTCACAGTTCACATCAGGTATCACTTCAGCATTGTCTCGAACGCGTCAATGTGATTGCCGAGCAGGGATGCGATGGCGCATTGGTCATGGCGGATAAGGTGGCAGATCAGGCAGCCCAAGCAAGCCGGATTGCCCGTTACAAACTGATCGGAAATACCGAAGGATATTTTCCCTCTGACTTGGCGCGCATCACGATGTTTTTCCAGTGGGAGGATTCACGCACATTGTACGGTTTGCAGGTGATTGATATTGTTCGAGCAAAAGAACTACAGTAGAACAGATGGAGGTGCGCTATGAATTATATGACTTTGAAAGAGGCAAGTGAGAAATGGGGTGTAACGCCTCGACGGGTAAACTACTATTGCGCCGGTGGCCGTATTCCCGGCGCTGTGAAGATGGCCGGCGTCTGGCTGGTTCCCAAAGATGCAGAAAAACCGTTGGATAAACGATGTAAAGCAGATAAATCTATGGGTGGTGATAATACATGAAACGAATCTTCTATGTCGAAGATGATTTGAGCTTGATCAATGGATTATCCTTTGCAATTAAGAAACAGGGATATGAGATTGATATTGCCCGGACAAGTTCAGAAGCGGAAAATCTGTGGATGAATGGGAAATATGATTTAGTTATATTGGATGTATCTCTGCCAGATGGTTCCGGCTGTGATTTATGTAAGAAGATTCGTCAGAATTCAAAGGTGCCGATTATCTTTCTGACCGCAGCAGATGAAGAGACGGATATCATTATGGGCCTTGACATAGGAGGCGACGATTATATTACAAAGCCTTTCAAATTGGCGGTATTTCTGTCAAGGGTCAATGCTCTGCTTCGCAGAAGTGAGAACTTCAATCAGACTGATACAGAATTGAGTTCAAATGGAATAAGAATACAACTACTAGAGCATGAAGTTTACAAAGATGATGTTCTGATCGACTTGACGGCCAGTGAATATAAATTGCTGTGTCTGTTTATGGAGAACCCAAACATTGTCCTGTCATCGGAGCAAATTCTGAGCAGGCTTTGGGATTGTGAGGAAGACTATATTGACAACAGCACCCTGACGGTATATATCCGAAGATTACGCATAAAAATTGAGGATGATCCCGGCAATCCACAGAAGATCGTCACTGTTCGGCGTTTTGGTTACAAATGGAATAAGACGGAATGAGGTGTGCTATGCGAATACTGGCAAACCGAAAAATCAAACAGCTTTTCATCTGTATCCTGTTGATTGTCGTTGGTTTCTCGTCATTCTCCGTTGCTGCGGTCAGTCTGCAATGGAAGTTTGCAGCACTGTATGTATTGGTGTCTGCAATTTGCATGGGAGCTTTGATCTTTATCTCTTTGTATTTCTATTTTAGAAAGCAGGAGCAGATCATGGAAAACGCCGTGACGCAGATACGGAGATATATTTCCGGCAATCACGATGCACGGATCGACTGTAATGACGAGGGCGAATTATATCGGTTGTTCCATGAAGTAAATGCTTTGGTCGCAATCTTAAATGCTCATGCAGAGAATGAGGGAAACGCAAAGATTTTCTTGAAAGACACCATATCGAACATATCCCACCAATTAAAGATGCCTCTTGCAGCTCTGAATATATACAATGGACTTCTGCAAGAAGAAACTGCTAGTTCTCCGGCGATTAAGGAATTTACTGATCTTTCTGAACAAGAACTTGACCGAATAGAAATCCTTGTCCAAAATCTTCTCACAATTACGAAGTTGGATGCCGGGACGATTGTTCTGAGAAAAAGCGAACACTATGTTGATGATATGATGGCGCAAATCCAAAGGCGATTTGCATTTCAGGCGCAGCAGCGGGAAATAAATTTGAATTTTGCTGGACAAGATACTGTCATGCTGATCTGTGACGCGCATTGGTTTATGGAGGCAATCGGCAACATCATAAAAAATGCTCTGGATCATACGAAAGCAGGAAGTACCATTCAAGTTTCGTGGCGTGAGTTTACATCAATGGTGCAGGTCGTAGTAAAAGATGATGGAAGTGGTATCCACCCGGAAGATCTTCCCCATATCTTCAAGCGGTTTTACCGCAGCCGTTTTTCAAAAGACACACAGGGTGTTGGCTTGGGGCTTCCGCTTGCAGAAGCGATTATTGAAGCCCACAGCGGAACAATAGAAGTAGACAGCGAATTGGGCGTAGGAACGACGTTCACGATCAATTTTCTGATTCCTACAAAATTGTAGGGTGAGTGTCATCTTGCAGTAGGATTCGTATGGTACTTTTTCTATGCCAAAATAGAAAGAGGTATTAGAACAATGAACTTATTAGAGGTGCAAAACCTATCAAAAACCTACGGAAACGGCGAGGCCACTGTCCATGCCTTAAAAGGTGCAACCTTTTCTGTTCCGAAAGGTGAATTTGTTGCCATAGTTGGTGAATCTGGTTCCGGCAAGAGCACGTTGCTGAACATGATCGGCGCATTGGATACTCCGACTTCCGGCAAGGTGTTTATTGACGGCAAAGACATTTTCTCTATGAAAGACCGCAACTTGACGGTATTTCGTCGTAGAAATATTGGCTTCATTTTTCAGAGCTTCAACCTGATCCCGGAGCTGACGGTAGAACAGAATATCATTTTCCCGGTGCTGCTGGATTACCAAGAACCCAATAAAAAGTATCTGGAAGAATTGCTGGCGGTACTGAACCTGACCGCACGGAGGAACCATCTTCCCAGCCAACTTTCTGGCGGCCAGCAGCAGCGTGTCGCTATTGGACGCGCCTTGATTACACGTCCCTCTCTGATCTTGGCAGACGAGCCTACCGGCAATCTGGATACGCAGAACACAAGCGAAGTCATTGCGCTGCTGAAAGAAGCATCCAGAAAATATGAGCAGACCATTGTTATGATTACACATAGCAGAAGCATCGCCCAGACCGCAGACCATGTTTTAAGGGTATCCGATGGTGTACTGACGGATTTCGGGGGGTGTCGTGAATGAAAAGCTATCTTAGTCTCATTCCCATCTCCGCTAAAGTCCACCGCCGTCAAAATCGTATGACGCTGCTTTGCATTGTGTTTGCTGTGTTTATGGTAACAGCAGTATTCAGTATGGCAGAAATGGGTTTCCGGATGGAACAGGCCCGATTGGTTGGTAAGCATGGAAGTTTCTCTATTGGCGACTTGCTCGGCAGTTCCATGGGGCAAACCCTTCTTTCTGTCGCGGTTGTTCTGTTCCTGCTGATTTTGATTGCGGGCGTTCTGATGATTTCCAGCAGTATGAACAGCAGCGTTGCACAGAGAATCCAATTTTTCGGAATGATGCGCTGCATTGGTATGAGTAAGCAGCAGATTATCCGCTTTGTCCGCTTGGAGGCATTGAACTGGTGCAAAACAGCTATCCCTATCGGTCTTGTTTCAGGGGTTGTTGCTACATGGGGACTTTGCGCGGTACTGCGTTTTGTAGTCAAAGAAGAATTTTCTGATATACCCCTCTTTGGCATTAGTATCTTTGGCATTGCTGGCGGTATCTTTGTGGGACTGATTACTGTACTGATTGCCGCAAATGCTCCGGCAAAACATGCTGCGAAGGTATCTCCCATCACGGCGGTGTCTGGAAATGCAGGTCACGAAAAGACAATGCGTCATTCGCCGTATGCAGGCTTCGGAAAGATTGAATTCCTTCTTGGTGTCAGGCATGCAATCTCCGGGAAGAAAAATTTATTCCTGATGACAGGTTCTTTTGCACTTAGCATCATCCTGTTTTTGAGCTTCTCTGTTATGGTCAATTTTGTGGATTGCCTGATTCCTCAGTCGGCTGCCACATCAGATATAGATATTGCAAGTGCTGGTGGTAATACGATCCCTCGGGAACTGCTTACATCCATCCGCGGAATGGATGGAGTGAAGGAAGTTTACGGGCGGCGTAATGTGTCTGATGTTTCTGCCAAACTAAACGACGACGCCAACTTCTCTGTCACGGTCGATCTGATTTCTTATGACGATTTTGATTTACAATGTCTGAAAGAAGACAGTGCTTTGAAAAGGGGAAGTGATCTGTCCAAAGTTTCTGGGGACAGCAATTTTGTTTTGGCAACATCCGATCAGGACAGCACATGGAAAATCGGTGACACTGTTCAGATTGGGGATAAAACCCTTACCATAGCTGGACTGTTAAAGAACGACCCATTCAGTGAGAATGGATTGACAAATGGGAAGCTCACATTGATTACCTCTGATGAGACATTTGTCCGTTTGACAGGAGAGGAAGGTTATTCTCTTGTGCAGATACAGACAACGGGAGATGTTACGGACGAGAATGTTCAGGCAATCCAGAATTCCGTAGATCAAACATATAGCTTCCGAGATAAACGCGACGAACGCACTACGGGAACTTATATGGCTTTTGTTTTCTGTGTTTATGCATTTCTGGCAATAATTGCACTGGTAACAGTAATGAACATTGTCAATAGCATTTCCATGAGTGTGTCTGCCAGAATGAAGCAGTACGGGGCTATGCGGGCAGTGGGAATGGATGAACGGCAGATGGCAAAAATGATTGCTTGTGAAGCATTCACTTATGCTGTTCTGGGGTGTGTTGCTGGTTGTGCTATTGGCTTGCCGCTTAGCAAATCGCTGTATGATTTCCTTATTGCGGAGCATTTTCCATCTGCTGTATGGCAGTTCCCAACTACCTCTTTGGGCGTTATTCTTCTGTTCGTCTCGATTGCGGCAATCGCAGCTGTATATACTCCGGCAAAGCGAATTCGCAATATGTCGATTACTGCAACCATCAATGAATTATAGTTTCATACTTTGATTTGCCGGACGACGGCAAAAGAAAAAGCCGTCGTACAGCAGCACTCTGAAACGCTTGTTTACCCTGCGGCGGCTTTTTAGAGCCGCCGCTTCTTCTTGTCCGAAGGTTCATGACGACCTTACCCCTTGCAAATTGGCATGGCGGCAATAGGAGGATGCCGCCATGCCAGTTTTACTTTTCCGTATTCCTCATAGTCTGCACCAGTTAAAAAAGCATGGCTCCGCCTCCGGGTTATTCCGGCTATGTATGCGGAATTTGTTGGAACCTTAACTATTATGTCATTTCATGCGTCCGAGTGGCCTTGTGCCGCCCGGGCGCTTTTGCGTTCTTATGGGGTAGCTTCGGGTCATGTTGGCCCGAAGTCATTCCCCCGGTGCCGCTCCCCACCGCCTTCGTTTCGGTCGCTCGTCAACCACCAACCGAAACGGAGGTCAATATGGCTATTATCAATCTGCGGGACTATTATCCGTTTTATACGTCGGATTGCTTTATGGAAGTATCGGACGAAGTTGCAGAAATGTTCAAAGAATTTGACCGCAAGGAGGCTGACTACCGGCTGCGTACATACCGCCATAAAGCCTACTATTCACTTGATCGGGATGATGGGCTGGAGCATGAGGCTGTGCATAAACCAGCTCGTATTTCGTTAACTCTGATAAAATACGAGTGTATGGTATACATTGAGCCGTTCTACGGTGGTTACTATGTTTGGCGGTTGACAGCGAAGTCGAAGCAAGCGGTGTGCTACGTATTCATAGAACAAAAGGTGGGATGTGCTTCGCGGTTAGATGGCGAGACAATACCGTCGGCATATCGTCGGCTGGTGCCGAATAATCGTGGAGATGTATATGTATATAGTTGGCATCTCAACTGTACAATGGGGCCTGTCTCGTTAAGTGTGTAACTGGCGTTTTCATTGTTGTGTTCCCTCGCTTGGCCAGCGGTCGGCGAAGGTGATGGCAAAGGCGTTGAGCGCGG
>JAIJJM010000095.1 GCA_022728415.1 Collinsella sp.
CTTCCTGGACAAGGACCTCTCCCGTAACGCGATTCTGCTGTACGGCTTCGGCGATGGCGGTGGCGGCCCCACCCGTGAGATGACCGCGCGCATCCGCCGTGACCATGATCTCGCCGGCGCGCCGAAGATCGATTTCGGTACTCCCGACCAACTGTTCGATCGCGTGCGCAAGGATATCGTGGACGATGCGCAAGGGGAGACACCGGTGTTCAAGGGCGAACTGTACCTTGAACTGCACCGCGCTACCCTCACCGCCCAGCAGGACATGAAGCGCGGCTGCCGCCAGGAGGAGTCGATGCTGCGCGTCACCGAATACCTGTGCGCCGCGGCCCGCATCAAGAACCCGGACTATGTCTATCCGCGCGAAGAGCTGGACCGTATTTGGAAAACGCTGCTCCTGAACCAGTTCCACGACATTCTGCCCGGTTCGGCCATCGCATGGGTGCACCGTCAGGCGCGGACCGAATACGCGCGTGACATCGCTCGGCTGAACGAGATCGCCCTTGAAGCCGGGCGCGCGATCGCAGTCGTGGAACCCGATGACGCAACCATAACCGACGCCGTAATCGCCCCATATTCCCGCCAAGCCTGTGAGACGTGGGTGGTACGCCCGGCTTCGAGCCGAGCCGAAGCGGGAATCGCATCCATGGCTCGGGTCGCCGTTACCCATGACGGCGATACGATTGTGCTCGACAACGGCCGACTGCACGTGCGCATTGAAGCCGACGGCACCGTTTCGTCAATCGTCGATCAGCGAACCAATCGTGAACTGGTGCCCGCCGGCGCCCGACTGGGCCGCTACGAAATGCTCAAAGACGAACCCTTCCACTGGGACGCTTGGGATATTCAACGCGATGCATTCCTCACCGCCAACGCGCTCAGCGAGGCATCGATTGCAAGCGTGGACGAAACCGCCAACGGTGGGGCCGTCGTGCATGCTGTCACTCGCGCGAAGGGCGTTGAAATTCGTACGGGCATTGTCTTAAGGCCGGGCTCCGCCACACTGGACTTCACCGCCGATGTGGACTGGCATGCCGTCGAACAGTTCCTCAAAGTGGATATGCCGGTCACCGTGCAAGCGGTGAACGCGCAATACGAATGCCAATACGGTCTGGTCGAACGCCCCATCAACAAGAACACGCGCAGCGATGATGCCAAATTCGAAAGCTGCACGCACCGCTTCGTGCGTATCGCCGACGCCGACTATGCCGCCGCTGTGGTCAACGCCTCCACCTACGGCTCCGACGTCAGCCCCATCCACGCCGATGCGGCACATGGCACCGGCCGCGGCACCATGGTGCGGCTCTCGCTGCTGTCCGCACCGCTGTACCCCGACCCACGCACCGACCAAGGCGCACACTCCTTCGCGTGGTCTCTGGTCGCTGACGCCGATATGAATGCGGTGCTGGACGAAGCGGCGCGACTTAACAGCCCCGTAATAGGGGAGTTGCCTGATATGGCGCCGCTGGTCTCGCTCGCCGACGCCACCGGCGTCATCGTATTGGACTGGATCAAGCTCGCCGATGACGGTTCCAGCGATCTGATCGTGCGCCTGTACGAGGCCGCCGGCGGCAATGCCACGGCCACACTGCGCCTTGACGCCGCTCTCTCCGATGCCAAGGCCAGCGTGCAGGAGGTGAATCTCATGGAGGAGCCGGAGCTGGATGCCGAACTGCCGCGCGCGCTCGCCGGTGACGAACCAATGCCCGCCGACGGTGCGATCGTTTCGTTGGCGCCATTCCAGCTCGCCACGCTGCGTATTCGCCGATAAGGGATATTGGGCCTAGGCTCGATATTTTGGGTCGCGCCCAACCGTAACGGAACCGGAACAGACCGGCTCTGCCATACGGTTGGGCGCGGCCCATTATTGTATGAGAAGAGGGAGAGCGATCCCGTTGGGCAAATATCAATGCGACACGCGACGATGAATTCGTTGCGTGCATGTTTCGATTGTGTTATGTTTTTACTAAACCGATTTAGTTAACAGGTTCGCGACTGGCCGGAAGCTAAAACGGTTTAGTCTCAGCGATGAGAACTGAATAAAGGTTGTGATACCACGTCAATCACCGCGACGGGTGACTGTGCTGGAGCACAACGACTAGTTTTTCTCCGTCCACAGCAGGGCGGGGTGAAAAAGGAACCAAAAGGAAAGGAAAACATCATGTTTTCTATGAAGAAGATCCTCGCCATCGCCGGTGCCGGTGCGATGCTCGTATCGGTGGCTGCCTGTGGTAGCGGAACTGCGGGGGATGACGGCGGCAAGAAGGAGATCTCCTTCCAGACCTGGAACCTCAAGAACGACAAGTACACCCCGTATTTCGAGGCGCTGATCAAGGCCTATGAGAAGGACCACCCGGATGTCACCGTCAAGTGGCTTGACGCCCCGTCCGATGGTTACGAAGACAAGCTGTCCAGCCAGGCTGCGGCCGGCGAACTGCCGGACATCGTCGACGGCGGCAACTCCATCCTGTACGGTCTTGCCAAGGCCGGCGCGCTGCTCGATGTCTCCAAGCAGGCTCCGGATGCGGAAAAGGACTACTACGAAGGCGCATGGAAGTCCGTGACCATGCAGGGCAATGGCATCGAGAAGGGTGCCTACGGCCTGCCGTGGTATGTCAACGATGGCCCGACCTACTGGAACACCGAGCTCATGCAGAAGTGCGGCCTTGATCCGAACAAGATTCCGACCACATGGGATGAGTACTTCGCCGCCGGCGACACCATCGTGCAGAACTGCAAGGATGTCTACCTGGGCACCACGATGGGTTACAACACCGAAGATCTGATGACCGCAGGCGTCAAGTCCTTCATGAACGATGACCACAGCAAGTACACCTTCAATGATGAGGCCGGTGTCAAGCAGATCAGCCGCTTCGTTGAGCTGTACAAGAAGGGCGGCATCCCGCCGGAGGCCCTCGACTCCTCCTGGAGCCAGGCCGCCGATCTCTTCCAGCGTGGCAACCTGGTCTCCATGGCCGGCTCCGCCTACTCCGCTGACGGCTTCAAGCAGAACGCTCCGGACCTTTACAAGAACCTCGCAGTCGGCCCGCGTATCAGCAACGACGGCAAGTCCGCTTCCGTGGCCTACGAGATGCTCGGCATCAGCGCCAACTCGAAGCACCCCGACGTTGCCATTGACTTCGCCCGATTCGTGACCAACGAGAAGAACCAGATCGAGTTCGACAAGAAGGCCTCCGTGTTCCCGTCCGCCAAGGGGGGTCTGGATGACGACTACTACAAGAGCATCGACGAAAGCACCCTTGAGGGCAAGGCTCTGAAGATCACGCTCGACCAGGTCAAGGACGGCTACGGCTCTCGTCCGTCCGAGTTCACCGACAACAACGGCTCCAAGAACTTCCAGCAGCAGATCGCCCTCGCTATGCAGGGCAAGCAGACCGCCAAGGAAGCCCTTGACAAGTCCGTCGAGTTCGCAAACGAGAAGCTCGCACAGTGAGCAACGCGGCACTCGCCGCTGACAGGTCGGAGGCCCGCACGGCCTCCGACCGGCCTGAACCGATGAACCTCAACCACGGCAAGAAGCAGAATCGTAGCTTCGGCACCATCATTGCCCCCTACCTGTTTGTTCTGCCAGCGTTCGCGATTGTGTTTGTATTCATCGTCCTTGCGGCACTCAACACTTTCAGGCTTGCTTTCACCAACTCCACACTGCTCCGTCCGGGAACCTTCGTCGGACTCGAAAACTTCATCAAACTGTTCCATGACGAGTACTTCCTCACGGCACTGCTGAACTCCACACTCTACGTGATCTGCGTAGTGCCGTTCATGGTGATCCTCCCGTTGATCCTGGCCTATCTGGTCAAGGGCAACTCCCGCATCATGGGCTTCTTCCGCACCGCCTTCTACATGCCGGTGGTTATGTCCGCCGTTGTGGTGGGTATGATCTGGACCAACCTGCTGGATTCCGCCGGTCTGGTCAACTCCGTGCTCAAGGCATTGAAGATCATCTCCAAGCCGGTTCCATTCCTCACCGATCGATGGGGCGTGCTCTTCAGCTCGATGTTCGTGACAATCTGGCTGGGCCTCGGCTACTACATGGTCATCTACCTGACCGCCCTCGCCAACATCGATGAATCCCTTTACGAAGCCGCCTCCCTCGACGGCGCTGGCCCTGTCCGCCAGTTCATCTACGTGACAATGCCCGGCGTGCGCTCCACGATGATGCTCATCATGATGCTGTCCACCATCGCCGCATTCCGAGTCTTCAACGAAATCTACGTGTTGACCAACGGCTCCGCAGGCCCCGGCGGCATGGATATGACGATGTCGATGCTTATCAAGCGCGAAGGCACCGGTATCCAGGCCCGCACTGGTTACGCGAGCGCCATCTCCATCGTCGTGCTCGTCATCGTCGGCGTCATGCTCATCGTGCAGCAGATCGTACAAAAACGAGGTGAGGACTGATGAATACCAACACGCATAAGGTCACCGTCGGCAAAGTCGTCCAGTATCTGATTCTGATTCTGATGTTCCTGCTGCTCGTCGGCCCGTTCGTCTGGGAACTGTCCCTGTCGTTCAAGGGCAAGGGCGACAACGTCTACGCCGTGCCTCCCTACCTGATGCCGAAGACCCCGACGCTGGACAACTACATTTCCGTGTTCAAGCAGGTCCCGGTATTCCACTACATGCTCAACACGCTGGTGGTCTGCCTGATCTCCATCTTCGGCAACGTGGTCTTCTCCACGATGGCCGGCTACGCACTGGGACGCCTGAAGTGGCGTGGCCGCGGACTGGTGTTCACCATGTTCATGGGCACCATGGTCATCCCGATCGAAGGCGTGATGATCTCCCAGTTCCTGATCATTCGCTCCATCCACCTGCAGAACACACTGCTGGCAGTCGCACTGCCTGGCCTGTGCGGCGCCATCAACATCCTGCTCATGACCAACGCCTTCAAATCCATTCCAATGGAACTCGAAGAGGCGGCCATGGTGGACGGTGCCAACCTATGGCAGCGGTTCTTCCACATCTGTGTACCGCAGGTCAAAGGCACGATGACCGTTGTCGGCATCTTCGCATTCGTCGGTGCCTGGAACGACTTCCTGTGGCCGTTGATCGCGATCTCCGATGAAAGCAAGTACACCTTGACCCTCGGCATGAACCGACTCAAGGGCATGTTCATCCAAGATCCGCGACTGATCGCCGCCGGTGCGCTCGTCTCGCTTATCCCGATCATCGTCTTCTTCTGCTGCTTCCAGCGCTACTTCTTCCGTGGCTTGGAACAGGGTGGACTCAAGGGCTGAGCGGACTGGAAAAAGGAGGTACTCCAATGAAATTCGGAGTCAACTACACGCCGTCGCATGGCTGGTTCCACGCATGGCTCGACCCGGACTGGGACGGCATCGACAATGATCTCAAGCAGATCAGCGAACTGGGTATGGACCATGTGCGCATCTTCCCGATCTGGCCGTATCTGCAACCTAATCGCACCTGGATCAACAAGAAGGGCGTGGCGGATGTGCGCCGCATGGTGCACATCGCCGGCGAGCACGGTTTGGATGCCTATGTGGACGTGTTCCAAGGGCATCTGTCCAGCTTCGACTTCTTGCCTTCATGGCTGGTCACCTGGCATGCGGGCAACATGTTCACCGATGCGGACGCCGTTGCGGCCGAGCGTGAACTGGTCAAGACCATGACCGATGAGCTGTCCAAGGAACCCGCGTTCAAGGGTCTGACCTTGGGCAACGAGGTCAATCAGCTGTCTGACAGGCCGCATCCCACGAAGATGAGCGCCACGGACCGGCAGATCGACGCATGGCTGGACGCGCTGCTTCCGACCGCCGCCGGTGAAGGGCACAACGCGCTGTACAGCGTCAACGATGGCACCTGGTTCATCGATGGGCACCCGTTCACTCCGGTGCAGTCCGCCACCAAGGGTGATATGACAGTGATTCACTCCTGGGTGTTCAACGGCATCGCGCAAGGATACGGCGCCACCAGTGAGGAGTGCTCGTCGTACGCACTGTACCTGGCCGAGCTGGCCAAGGCGTTCGGCAAGGATTCCGAGCGCCCGGTGTGGCTCCAGGAAGTCGGTGCGCCGGAGAATGTGCTGGAAACCGACTACACGCCGGAATTCTGCCGCAAGACCGTTGAACGTGCCATGGATTGCCGGAACCTGTGGGGTGTGACGTGGTGGTGCTCGCACGATGTGCCCGCCAGCATGGAAGACTTCCCGTTCTTCGAGCACTCTCTGGGCTTGTTCGACGAGCAAGGCCAGCTGAAGCCGATCGGCCGTACGTTCGGGGAACTCGCCGCACAGTACCGTTCCGCATTGCCGGCTCAGCCGAAGACCGTCGCCGTGGTGATTGATGTGGATGAGGCCGGAAACCCGGTGAACCGCAGTGCGCTCGGCCCGGGAGGCTCGGTGTGCGACCTGTGGATGAAGCTGCAGGTGGCGGGCCAGCGCCCGACCATCATCACCTCGCAGGTGGCGGCCAATCAAGAGGCGCTCGCGCAGCGTGGCATTCTGGAATTGCACGCTGACGAACACCCCTATGCCGCCCGTTACTACACTGCGGTTTCGGACCCATCGTTCGAAACGGCTGATTAAACCGATATCCGGTTGTGGAATCATCTACTCCTTGTTCCACAACCGGATATTTTCAATTGCAGTGCGCACAATTGCAGTGCGCAGGGCAAAACATAAGACCCGGTACTCGCCGAAGAGCGAGAAGAACGAGAAGACAATATATGAGAAGGGGGAGCGCTCAATGAGCATCAACTGCGCCGCAGTGGACCGACTCATTGATTCGATGAGCTTCACGCAGAAAGTTGGCCAGTTGAACCAGCGTCTGCTCGGTTGGAAGTCCGTGGAACGCAATGCTGCGGGACGGCTGGTGGCCTCGGACGAGCTCAAGCAGGAGATTGACCGATGGGGTGGACTCGGCACCCTGTACGGTCTATTGCGAGCCGACCCATGGTCTGGTCAACATTGGGGTAACGGCATACGCCCTGAGGAGCGGACTGAGGCGATTGCCGTGGTGCAGCAAACTGTGCTGGAACGTGGCGCGCACGGCATCGGCGTATTACTTAGCGAAGAGGCGCCTCACGGGCATCAGGCGCTGGGCGGCACGGTGCTGCCCACCAATCTGGGTTTGGGCGCTACGTTTGACCCGCAGGGGGTGCAGGAAGCGGAAGCCGCGGTTGCCGCAGAACTGGCCGCCAGCGGCATTCATATCGCATTGGTATCCGGTTTGGACATCGCCCGTGACCCACGCTGGGGCCGTTGCGAGGAATGCTTCGGCGAGGATCCGCTGATGGCTGCCCGCATGTGCGAGGCCATCGTTACCGGCATGCAGGGTGAGCATCGCAGCAAGGTCGGCCACGGGGGAGTGGCCGTGGTGCTCAAGCATCTGGCGGCGCAAGGCGAGGCCGTGGGCGGCCGCAACGGACAGTCCGCCGTACTGGGCCCGCACGATCTTCATGAAATTCATCTGCCGCCGGTGGCCGCCGGTGTGCGCGCCGGTGCCTTGGGCTTTATGGCAGCCTACAACGATATCGATTCTGTACCTTGCTGCGCCAACCCGTGGC
>JAIJJM010000096.1 GCA_022728415.1 Collinsella sp.
CCGCTCGAGTTTCTCTTTATGTTCACCCACCCCGGGCTCTTTTTGCTCTACGCCGTCTTATCGTCTTGCCTTGCCACAACCATGAATCTCTTTGGCATCGTCGGCATCTTCTCGGGCGGCATCATGGAGATGGCAGCCTTCAACTTTATTCCGCTCATGCGCACGCATGCCGGTGCCTATCTTTTGGCGCTCGGTATCGGCCTTGTCTTTAGCCTCATCTTTTTTGTTAGTTTTCGAACACTCATCTTGGTCTTTGACCTTAAAACCCCGGGCCGCGAGGATCATGTCGCCAATCACACAGCTGCCACCCGTCTGACGGGACACGATTCCGTCAAAGAACGCGCCGGCAAAGACGGCACAGCCAACAGCCAGTCAAACCAAGATCACCTGCTCGCCGAGCAGGTCGTCGCGCTCTTGGGCGGCGTTTCCAACATTGTGGGCGCAACCAACTGCGCCACGCGGCTGCGCGTCGAAGTCGTGGACCCTTCCATCGTTGCGGATAACGCGTCATTTGTCACAGCGGGCGCCAAGGGCCTCATCATTACCGGCAAAACCGCTCAGGTGATTATCGGCATCTCCGTTCCCCGCGTTAAAGAGCATTTTGACCAGATCATGGGTCTCGAGCCGGGGTTCGCATGCGCCGCCTCGCCTTCCCATGCCGCCGACGCCACCAAAAAACATGGCGATATCTGCTTCTTCGACATCGACGGCACGCTCGCATGGCAAGATCCCAGACTTGCCCAGGAGCTTCCCGAAAATGAGCGTGATCTGTCCCCCTATCCCAATGAAGCGGTCTCGCAGGCCATCCGCGAGTTTGTCGCCAACGGCAACAAAGCCTTTATCTGCACGGGGCGCACCCTCAGCTGTATTCATCCCAAACTACTCGAGCTGCCGTGGGCAGGAATTGTCTGCCTGGCGGGAGGCTACGTCGAACTCGACGGACGCATTGTGCGAAATGCAGCCATGAGCCCCGGCTTGCTGCAACGCCTCGCCCCGTATCTTGAGCAATCGGACGAGGTCATTCGCTTTGAAGGTCTCGATCGCGTCGTGCGCATGAGCGCGGACGCCCCCGAGACGTACGGATACGCCCGTACCGTAGGCGATGCCGTCACGCAACTTGAGCACTACAGCGCTTATAAAATTCTTATGTCCACACCACTTGCCAACCGCATCGCCCAAGATGAAGAGCTTGGACCTCTGCTCTGTCTCAACGAACTCGAGCTCGAGGTGACCGAAATCTCGCCCCGCGAGTGCACCAAGCGAACCGGCATCCAGGCCGTGCTTGGCGCCCTGGGGCCAAACCACGGCACCGTGTACGGCATCGGCGACGCGAGCAATGACATCGCCCTCATGGAGGCGGTCGATGTTGGCATCGCCATGGGCAACGCACCGGACTTCCTCAAGGAAAAGGCGGACTATGTGACCGATTCCATCGATCACGACGGCGTCGTCACCGCACTCGAACACTTTGGGCTTATCTAGCCGAGCCCCTTGCCGCGTTTGCGGCCGCAAGACTCAATCGTCTTCGACCGCCGCGCTCGACGTCCTAATGTGGCAATATGTTGTCTGCATAATGCAACGATGCGACCTAAGAAAGAATGCGAGAGCCTGTGTCCAGTCCGTTTACCAGCTTTTTAGCCCAGCATTTTGACCAGATTAACGACTATCTGGCCACGTTCTTTGACGGACAGGCGACCTCTGCCGATATCGAGCGCTACCTGTATACCCCGCTCTCGGCATTTACGGCCAATGCCGGCAAGCGTCACCGCCCGCTCATCTGCATGCTCGCCGCCACCGCGGTAGGCGGCAGCTTTGAGAGCACCCGCAGCGCCGCGGCGGCCATCGAGCATTTCCAGTCGGGTGCGCTCATCCACGACGACATCGCCGATAACGGGCAGCTGCGCCGCGGCAAGCCCTGCATGCACCTCACCGAGGGCACGGGGCTTGCCATCAACTGCGGCGACCTCGCGCTCACCATGGTCACCAAGACGGTTCTCGACGATCCCACGCTTGAGCCCAGCGTAAAGCTGCGCGTACTCCACGAGCTTACCGAGATGATCGTCCGCACCATCGAGGGTCAGGCACTCGACTTAGGCTGGGTCCGTGACGCACGCTTCGACATCTCGGTCGACGATTACCTGGACATGGCAACGCACAAGACCGCGTATTACAGCGGAGCCACGCCGCTTGCAACCGGAGCCATCATTGGCGGAGGCAACGAACAGCAGGTCGAGGCGCTGCGCGCCTTTGGCCTGCACACCGGCCTTGCCTTCCAAATTCAAGACGACCTGCTCAACCTTGTTGGCACCAAGGAGGCCGCCAACAAGGACTTCCGCACCGACATCACCGAGGGTAAGCGCACGCTCGTTGCCGTGCACGCCCTGTCTGATGAGCGCTATCACGACGAGATTGAAGCGATCCTCTCCTCGGGCACCGAGGACCCCGCGCAGCTCGCGCGCGCCGTGGAAATCTTCCAGGAGACCGGCTCTATCGATTACGCCCACGCCTACGCGCTGGACCTGACCGCCAAAGCCAAGGCCGCCATCGAGGACGTTTCGCTCGACCCGCATGCACGCGAACTGTTCCTCTCCATGGCAGATTTCTTTGTGGAGCGACTCAACTAGCGAGGGGGTGCAAAATCTGTCGGCAGCGCATTTGGGTACAAGTTGCTACACTGTTGAATGTATGTTTATGCATCCCTTTGCGTCGTCTATCCGACAGGCGCTCAAATAATACGAATGATACGCCGAAAGGGGTTCGTTCATGGAACCTATTACAACAGGCATGCAGGGAGCAGCCGTCGAGGACGTGCAGTCTCGTCTCCTGCAGCTCGGCTACACGATTGATGCCACCGAGGTCGCCGACAAGCACTTTGGTGCCACCACCGAGCAGGCTGTTGGCACCTTTAGGCTCGATAGCGGCCTTGCCGCTGGCTGCGCCGTCGATATCCCCTGCTGGAGCGCCCTGGTCGACGCCTCGTATAAACTGGGCGACCGCACGCTCTATCTGCGCATGCCCAATTTCCATGGCGCCGACGTGCAGGCCCTACAGCGAGCTCTGAACGTGCTGGGCTTTGCCTGCGGCGAGGACGATGGCTACTTTGGCCCTCACACCGAGGCGGCCCTTCAGCAGTTCCAGGAAAACGTCGGTCTGTTTGCCGATGGCATGGCCTTCCAGGATACCTACGCCTATATCAACCGCCTACACCACGTGTGGGAGGGTAAACCTTCGGTGACCGAGGCCGAATCGCGCATCGGCTTTGCCCGCGCGGCCAACGTACTCGAGCGTTTCCAGATTGCCGTCATTGGCGAGGACCCTATCGCGCGCAGCGTAGCATCGCGCATGTGGAACATCGCCACGGCGACGACCGACAGCAGCGGTATGATGCTTTGCGACTCCGAAGTTCCGACCGATGTCGACCTGGTGCTCGAGATCGCAAGCGACGGGCTACCCGCCGACGCCGCTCCGCGCGCCACGATTGCCCTCGCCGAGTGCCACAACCTGGCCCAGCGCATCCGCACCGCCAATGTCGCCGCGCAGCAAAAGCCGGCACGCATCCGCATTGAGCTCACCGGCATGACGCGCTACAACGGCACCTTCACTGCCAGCGACGCCCAGACGCTCGCGGTACGCCTGCTCGATGGCGTTTGCGATGCCCTCGCAGATTAGGTAAACTAGACGAGTTGCTTTTGGCAACACCACACATTGGGACGTAGTTCAACGGTAGAACTCCGGTTTTTGGTGCCGGCTGTTGGGGGTTCGAATCCCTCCGTCCCAGCCATTAAAACTGAGCACCCTGAGCCCGTAACGGCCCAGGGTGCTTTCTTGTGGGCAAGCGGAGGGATTCGAACCCGCAAGGGTGCGGAGCTGAGGAAACGCGAAGCGTTTTCAGCGCAGCACGCAAGGAGCGAAGCGACGCAGCGGGGCGCGGCCCCCGGCCAGGCGGACGCGGAAACCCTCCGTCCCAGCCAAAGAAACCAGCCTCTCGAACGCATAGCCGATCGGGAGGCTTTTCTTGTGGGCATGCGGAGGGATTCGAATCCGGCACTTAGGGACGTTCCTAAACTGCCGGCACTAAAGGAACGTCCCTAAGTGCCGGCCATCAGCATCGTGCCGTGCGTCTCCGTCGGGCCGGGCATCACATTACAGACCAAGCGACCATTTCCATGCGGGAATGACCTCGATGACGCCATGCTCCGTTTCAATCTGGGTCGCCTCGCGCAGCGTGATAATATTGGCATCCTTGATACCGGTCTTTGCCATAGCAACCTCAAGGGAACCGACTTCACGCCTGCGCGTCTTCTCTGCTGTCATATCGACTGTCACCTGGTAGAGCGCGTATGGCTCCGATGCCAAAGCGTCGCCGACCAAGAAATCGACTTTTTCTCGCGCTTGCGTTGGAGCCGTAAACGAAGTCACCGTTTCCAACCGGCCGTTTGCCGTGCGGCGCATGAGCTCAGCATAAATCGCTGTCTCCAAACGCTTTCCTAAATCCTGTTGGTTGGCGCGTGATGTTGCATATGCCATTCCCTGATCGACGGCATAGACTTTATCCGTCGTCGTTGTCTTAGGAGCCAAAGAAGTTGAATACTCCGGAAGCAATCCAATGAGATGAGCCTGCTGAAACAAGCGAACGAGCTCGTTGATTTTTTCCCATGACGCTCGATATCCGACAGACTTTAAGGCATCCAATAAGCTGTTGACCGAAAGGTCGCAACCCGTGTTTCGAAGGCAGAAGAGCCCTACTTGGTTGGCAAGAGCGATATCCGTGCGCCCGCTCCGCTCGAGAATATCTCGTGCAACAACATCTCGCAAATAGGCTTGAAGCATCTGAATACGCGAACCGGCATCAAGCTCCTGAACCCCAGGAAAGCCACCCTCTATAAGATAACGGTCGTATGCCGAATCCAGATCAGTTCGCTGCCGCGGAGAAACAGCTGGAACCCCAGTACCGGCAGACATATCCGGTGTTTCAATGCGATGAAACGCACAATACTCGCGAAATGAAAGCGGATGCATAGCGTGCTCTTGCGAGCGACCGCGAAACTGCGTCGCTATTTCATCGGCAGATAGTTTTGAAGACGATCCGGTAATAACAAGCGTTACGCTCTCGTGCTCCGCCAAACGCTGGCAAACGCCCTGCCAGCCATCGGTCTCCTGCGCCTCATCCAGAAAGAGATAACAGCCTTTCGTTCGCGCCGAGGGAACCTGCCGCCAATACTCTTCTAAAATGTCGCTCATGAGCGTGTCCGGCGCCGGTCGAAGACGGTCATCAGCAAAATTGAAATAGAAGATACGCTCGGCATCGACACCGCGATCGATAAGGCGACGAATCCATTGAAACGCATAGAACGTTTTGCCGCAGCGCCTGATACCCGTGATGATATGAACAAGATTGAACGGCTTTGGATCGGGAAGATTTCCGATGACATCATCGCGATGAATGACATGAGGAATCTCAAAGGCACGAGCCTCAGCAACCATCTCCGCAATACTCAAAGCAGTAGGGGCCATCATATACTCCTTTCGGTAGCTTGAGTATATAACTTCTCGTCCTGTACGAGAAGTTATAGCCAAAACTTCTCGTACAGGACGAGAAGTTAAGCAGATTTTCAGGCATATCGCAAAAATCTATCTTCAAAAGAGCGGCGCCCCAGGCCCATAACGACCAAGAGCGCCTTACATCAACAAATTCAGCCCCGTTCCGAAAAGCGAGCTGCATGCAACAACCAAGTGCCGCGCGGCCCCGACGGGACGGGCATTAAGTTTGTCGTGAGTTCCGCACGCAAAGAAGGCCACTAACCCCGATGTTTTGGACGTGACAGCGAGAGGGACCCTGGTATGGCAAGGTGACGTGAAACAAGGCGGCGCTGACCTTCTGGTCGTGCCGCCGAAGTTGAACGTCAGATTGCCATACCAGGGTCCCTCACAGCGTCAAGAAGACCGCCGTTCGGTAGAACGGCGGAATTTAGCTGTTCAGCATGCGGTCGAAGCTTCCCGAGTCGCCATCCCGATAGTCGGCGGTCATCAGAATCTCCTGCGGAATTCGTCCGCCCTCACGAAGCACGTTGCGGAACTGTACACGCGTAACCATGGGCAAATCCTTAATCGTCGCCGCCAGGTTCTGCGGCACGCCTTGGTTGGCAGCCGCGGGCTCGCACTCGCCGCCGGCCTTCACGCGGCGCTTATGCTCGGCAAGCATGGCGCGATACATGCCGGCATGCAGGCGAATCTCAACGACGTTGGCGTTGCGGGCCTGCTCGACGATGCGCGCGCCCTCTCGGTCGATGTCACCCACGTAGTAGATATAGGTAAAGCGGTAGCCGATCTCAGCCAGATAATCATCCAGCGCATGAGAGACACTCGCCTTGCACCCGCCGCCAAAGATCACGCCGCCCACCTTAGTGCCAAAAAGCTTGGCATGTTTGCGGCCACGCAGAAGCTTGACGATTTCGTCGTAGGTATCCAGGTTCTCGACCATAATGAACGGCTTGTCGGCGCCCAGCGTAAAGAAGCCCGTAAAGTGCACCGGACGGTTGGGGGCGACCTTGATTGCCTGCATGCTGATGCCCTTTTCGGTCATGCGCCTGATCAGACGCTCACCATGCTTGCCGTCGAAGGCTTTTTCGTCGTTGAAGATCTGGTAGGCACGCTGGCGACGCGAGGCAACCGGCGTATCGGCACCGCGGTTCTGTTCAATCCATGCCTGGATAATCGCGATTTCCTCGGCAATCTTGCGATTGGACATCTCGTTGTGCTGGGCGCGCTGTGGAGCTTTCTTACCGTCCTTGCCCTCGACCTTAACGATCTGGGTCTGCTGTTCCTTAATTGTGGAGAGCGCCGTGGGCGTGGGGACGACCTTGAGCAGCCGCCTGCCCAGAACGCGAGCCAGGGCAAACGCCGAAACCTCGCCATGGGTAGTCGGCTCAGCCTGCTGGACAGTCGCATCTGCTGCGGCAGACTCGGGCTTCTTCTGAGGCTTGCGCTTAGAATCGCCTTGGACATTATGCTCACGTTTCGAAGTTGACGTCTGCTTCTGCGAACGCTTGGGCTTGTCCTCCTTCGCCGGCTGACGCTTGGGCTGCTCCATCGGAGCATCCACCTTCGCATCTTCGTCGCGCGGCGCTACATTCTCGGCGGCATCCTGAGCGTTAGAGCCGCGACCGCCACGATGACGACGGCGGCGAGGCTTACTCGAAGTACCCTCCCCCGTCTGTTCAACCGCAGGTTGCTGGCCCTGAGTCTCCGTATCGGACGCAGCCTGCTCATCAACAGGATTCTGTTCACGGACTTCCGACTCGGCAGGCTTCACGGCCTTCTCGGCCCGCACCTCCGGAACCTGATTAACCTTCTCCTGATGCTTTACGGGGTACGCGCGACCCGCAAAGCCGCGACCGGGACGGCACGAGTCTGAGGCCTTCTTGGCCGGCTTCTCGGAATCGTCCGCAACCTCGGCAGTATCTTCGGCCTCGCGCACGAC
>JAIJJM010000097.1 GCA_022728415.1 Collinsella sp.
CTCCCAGAATAGTAGGTGTCGCGAACGTGGTGAACTCGAGCCCGCGCTCAGGGTCAAAGCGGTCGATGGCCTTGAGCAAGCCCAGATAGCCGACCTGCAAAAGGTCATCGAGCGGCTCACCGCGGTTCTTAAATTTGTTGGCAAGAAACCTTACCAGGTTCATGTGGGACATGACGAGTTGCTCGCGGGCATCCGGATCACCGGTCTCCTTGTAGCGACGAAACAGCTCGCGGGTTTTCTCCTTGTCCCAAGCGGTCTTACCGCTCCGGGAACGTTCGGTCATATTAGATATCCGCCTTGAGGTCGAGGGAAAGCGTCAGGGGCGCCGTAGTCTTTTCGTAGGAATCGCACACGCTTGCAAGAATGAGTTCGGCATACACGGCAGCCTGGTCATCCTCATCGACAGTCGCCTGATCGCCAAAGGTAAAGGTCATTCCCACATGAGATTCGTCGACATCGAATTTGATCGAGATATCGTCGCAGTCGACCGCGGTGCACCCAAAGATGAAGGCCTCCTCGGCAGCCATGCGGATATCCTCGATGCGATCGACGGACATAGAGCACAGGGCTCCGACGTTGGCGGCCGTCATGCGCACCAAGCGCGCGAGACGCGGATCACCGGCAACGCTCAGCGTAATGGGGCAGGTTGCTTCGTTACTCATCGCAGGACTCCTCGGAGGTCTCGGCGGGCGTATAGGTGTAATACTGAGCAGGCTTGGCTGCGGACTTCTGAGCCGTATCTGCACCATCGGCGGCCTCGTCCTCAGCCTCACCAATCAGAACGTGCTCGGTAGGCTGTTCGGCCTCGGCGGCAGCGGCGAGCTTGCGATCGGCATCGGCTGCAGGAGCCTTCACCTTGTTAAATAGTTTCTGCACGGCACCGGCCGCAGAGTCGGTCACGCTCGACACGGCATTGCTGGCCTCGGCCACACTGCCCGTGACCTGAGAGATGTCGCGAACGACCGCCTCAACCTCAACAAGGTTGGACGTCAGGGCGTCAACGGCAGTCTTGCTCGATTTGAGGAGCGGCTCCACCTGGGCAAGTGCCGGCGTAAGCTCGTCAACGGCACCATCGAGCTTTGCCACCACGGGCTGTGCCTCGGCGAGCGTGTTGTTGAGGTCGCTCACCGTCTTGTCGAGCGAGTCGACGACGGTGCGCGTCTTGCGCAGCGTGAGCGCGAGCTCGATAACAGCCCACACGCCGGCAACGGCAAGTAGCAGCAAGGCGATTTGAATGGGACTCATACAAGCCTCCCAAATGAATCGAAATACAGACGCTCTTCATGGTACCCCAAAGGGGACCGAACATGCCAAGTGTGAGATCGTGGGACAAAATAATCAGCAGCTACTTTGGAGCATTCCCGCTACGGTCACGCTCGCTTTGCTCTACGCGCCACTCTTCCCAGCCGCGGCCGGCAGGCTGCCAAAACGCACCGCGCTCCAGCCCCTCGGGCAAATAGCGCTGATCGACCCAGCCTTCGGGATAATCGTGCGGATACTTGTATACACCGTACTCGTCGCTGCCCGGGCGATGGCGATCGCGTAGATAGCTGGGCACCTCGCGAAGACCACTGCTGTGGATATCGGCCAGCGCCGCATCGATCGAGGCCTCGCACGCATTAGACTTAGGCGCCAGGCACACATAGAGCGCAGCCTGTGCCAGGTTGATGCGACACTCGGGATAGCCAATGACCTCGGCAGATGTAAATGCGGCATGTGCCACCAGCAGCGCCTGTGGATCGGCATTGCCGACATCCTCGGAAGCCTGAATCATGATGCGTCGGGCGATAAACTTGGGATCCTCCCCCGCATCGATCATGCGCGCAAGCCAGTAGATCGTGGCATCGGGGTCGCTACCGCGCATGGACTTGATGAACGCACTGATAATGTCATAGTGCATGTCGCCGTTTTTGTCATACGAAAAACCGCGGCGTGGGTTGGCAATCTTAACGTCATCCACGGTGATGGGATAGCGCTTCCCCGCCGCCGGCGCTGGCGTTCCTTCGGTATCGGGACGCGTGACGGCAATCTCGCTCGCAAGCTCAAGCGTCGTCAGAGCCGAGCGCGCATCACCCGCGGCCAGCGTGCAAATGGTCTTGACGGTATCCTCATCGGCCGAGAACCTACCGTTTAAACCCTGCGGTGCCTCGAGCGCACGCTCGATGAGCGTGGCGATATCCTCGTCTTTCAAATGCTCAAGCTCTACCACGCGCCCACGCGACAACAGCGCGGAGTTGACCTCGAAGTACGGGTTCTCAGTCGTGGCGCCAATCATAATGACGGTACGGTTCTCAACGGCATGCAACAGGGCATCCTGCTGCGACTTCGAAAAACGGTGAATCTCGTCGATAAACAAGATGGTACGGCGGTCATATGTATTCAGGCGCGTCTTTGCCTCGTTGATCACGCGACGCAGGTCCTTCACGGTGCCCGTCACGGCGCTGACCTCGACAAACTCGCTCTTGGTATGGTTGGCGATAATGTGGGCCAGCGTCGTCTTGCCCGTACCGGCCGGCCCGTACAGAATCACGCTCGATAGCACGTCATGCTCAATCGCGGCACGCAACCATGAGCCCTTACCGACGGCCTTTTGCTGGCCCACATACTCGTCGAGCGAATTGGGGCGCATGCGCACCGCAAGCGGCGCATTCTGAAAGGAACGCTCACGCGTCGAAGCAGAAAAAAGGTCGTCCATAGCCATCCCGTACATCAATCAAAAACGTTTCCCACGAACAGTATACCGAAAACATACGAACTACCGTTCGTTAATATAGGTACGATGCGGAAACTCCAGACCAGGGAATAGCTTGCTCGTCAGCTCGCAGAAATAACCGTCCGTCATGCTCGCGATGTAATCCACCACCGCTTGATCCTTGTCGTCCTGCCAGGCATAAGTGCGATCGTAGTAGGAAAGCTGCTGCTCGATGCGCGAAATATGATGCTTAAAGATGTACGAAGACTCGTCGCCTTCGTTTATATCCCGCAGGCAGCGGTCGTAGAGCTTTTCGAATGCCTCGCGCAGCTCCGCCTCGGAATCGCCCTCGATACCGCCCTTGCTGTAGATCTTCTCGTAGTTCTCGCGCTTGGCCCGGCGGATCTCTTCAAACAAGTCCTCGCTCATCTCGATACGCGGCTTGCTGTAGCTATGCTCGACGATATCGATGGAAGCATGCGTGAGGATCCAGCTGTTATAGGCGCCGCCCCGACCATCGTCAAAAGCATCGGGCGCCAGCAGGCCCGCCGCAATGGCGTCCTGACGATCGCGACCGACGTAGGCGAGGATATCCGAGATACGCACCACGCAGCCCTCAAGCGTCATGGGGCGCAGGTGCTCAACCGCGCTATAGCCCGTGGCGATACAGTCCTCAACCGTCCGATCGAACTGGCCAAAGGATGCCATGTGTGACAGCTCAAACACGCGTTGCTCATATTCACCGTTATGGCACAACACGCCATCGAGCGTCTGAAGCGACACGTTGCGGCCATACAGCGCATCGAGCACTCGTACCGACTGCACGTTATGGAAAAAGAAGCGGCCGGTACGCTCGTGATAGATATCGTTGAGAAAGCGCTCACCGGCATGGCCGAAAGGCGTGTGTCCCAAGTCGTGGCCCAGGCCAATCGCCTCGATCAGATCGCAGTTGAGACCTAGGGCGCGACCGATATCGCGAGCGATGCGCGAGACGAGCTGCACATGCAGACCGCGGCGCGACAGGTCATCGTTGCTGCGGAAGCTAAAGACCTGCGTTTTGCCTGCATAACGCGTGTACGCCGGAAGATGAAGAATCTTTTCGGTATCGCGCATAAACGCCGGACGCATAAGCGTGCCTTTGTCGGCAGCGCGATCAATACGACGAATGACCTGATCATCGTTGCAGCGATAGGGGTTGACATAGCCCGAAGCACGATCGACGGAAATGCGCTCGACAAGTTCGGGCGACAACGCCGAGGGAATACGGTCCATGCGCGCCTTAATGACGGCCGTTTCTTGATTAGTTGCCATGGCATGCTCCTTAAGAAGGATGCGCAATCGGTTACAATGTGCAGCCCACGACCTCGATTATGGCAAAAATCGGCACCAAAAACGGGAGCAATGGCAGGGAGCGCGATTTTGTTAAGAGGCAGGAGAGGGCAAGGACCAGGAGCGCGACGGCAAATGCCGCGATGCCACCTAGAGGGTCGACCGCGCAAAGCGCGAAGAGCGCCTTGGCGTCCCCCATGCCGATACCCGGGGTGTGGCGAACCCAACGCCAGAGCGACTCAGTAAGCACGAGGGCAATGTGGACAATAACCGCAAGACCGGCGTGATCAAGCGCCGTGTTAACGCCCCTGTCGAGCCAAACGCCTGCAAACGCCGCCACCGCACACGCACCGGCAAGCTCATTGGGAAACCGACGCTCACGGGCGTCAACCACCGCACCGGCAAAGGCGCAGATCCAAAATGGGATGTAGAACATCGTGCACCTCCATGAACAGCTGCGCAAAAGCACAAACCACCACAAAGGTGCCTGTCCCCTTTGTGGTGGTTTTGGTGGTGGTTATTTGGCGCCCTGCATGACCTCGTCGAGGGTAACGTTGACGGCGTGCTGCGTCGGGACCCAGTCGACCTTGAGGAACAGTGCAGCCACCGTGATGGGGATATAGCTGAACATAAAGATCGGGAAGGTAAACAGGTTCGTCACCAGACGCCACTTTTGCGCGCAATGAATGTGCTTGTACTCGAAGATGGTCGTAAGGAGCGCCATGGTAAAGAACGTCTGATACATCATGGCAAAAGTCATAATGAGCGAAGCGGCACACGCCTGCATCTCGACCTCGGTGGCCAAGAAGCCGTGCGAAAGACCACCCACAATGAGGAAGGTCGCATTGGCGAGCATCGAGATGAGCGATAGCAGCATACCCGGGGCGATCGTCATGAACATGTCGTAGGCGGCAAAACGATGATAGCGGAAGGTCGATTTGACCAGGTGCTTACCGTAGGTAAAGAACACCTGGTAGAAGCCCTTAGTCCAACGCATGCGCTGCTTCCATGAAGCCTTGAACGTCACGGGCTGTTCGTCAAAAAACTCCGCCGGTGCATAACCGATGCGAATACCGTGAATGGCACAGAACGTGGTGAACTGAATGTCCTCAGTCAACGTGTGGAACTGCCAGCCGTGCATACCCTCGATCACGCTGGCAGAAATGAGATAGCCCGAACCCGAGACAGCGCAGGAAGTCTTGCAGATGTTACGCGCATTGTTAAGGAAGCGTGCCTCGCGCAGATACCACGTGGCGTTGGCCGAAGAAATCCACGAACTACCGAAGTTCTTAGAGTTGCGGTAGCTGGTGACCACATGAAAACCCTGGTCAAAAGCGTCGTTCATCTTGGAAACGTAATCACGGGAAATGACGTTATCGGCATCGAAAATAAAATAGCCCTCAAAGGTGTCGGGATACTCGTTGAGAATGCGATCGAAGCCAAAGTCCATGACCCAGCTCTTGCCCTTACGAGCAAGGTCATTGCGCTCATAGACAATGGCGCCGGCCTCGCGCGCAAGATCCGCCGTGTTGTCGGTGCAGGCATCGGCGACCACGAAGACCTCGATAAACTCGGACGGATAATCCTGATCCTTGATGGAGCGAACGAGGTTGGCAATTACGGCTTCCTCGTTATGCGCCGCGATAAAGAAGGCATAGCGGTGGCGTTTTTTGGCCTTGGGAGGCGCGACCTCGCCACGAAAGGCACCGATGATAAAGAAGACCACCTGGTACAAAAAGCAGACCGTGAACAGCGTAAAGACAATCTGGTTGAAGATCACGATGGGTGTGTTGATTTGTAAAAAGGCGAGCATGCAGGCTCCCGGGAACGCGTAACGTAGACAATCGTATATCTTACCGCAGGCTTACCGAGTTCAAGAAACAACCTAATACTGGCTAGGCTTCGAGCAGACCGAGCTGCGGGACGATTTCGGCGCCAGCGGAAGTGCGACCGAACGAACGCGGGGCCAGATCATCCAAAACCGCCGCAAGATCCCACGGTAGCTCGTCACGGCACTCAATGCGTTCCCCCGTCACGGGATGATCGAACGCCACGCGCCATGAATGCAGGAACTGCCTGGTCAGACCCTGATCGGCATGTACATCGCACTTGCCGTAGAGCGGGTCGCCCACACAGGCATGGTTGATATGGCGCATGTGTACGCGAATCTGATGCGTGCGGCCGGTAAACAGGTGACACTCGACGAGCGTATAACCGTCGTCAAAACGCGTGGAATCAAAGCGCTCAAGGACCTTAAAGGTCGTGATGGCCTGGCGCGCAAAGGGGTCATCGGAAACCGCCATCTTCACGCGGTCGCGCGTCGATCGGGCAATACCTGTATTGATGGTGCCCTCGTCCATAGCGATGTGTCCGTGAACGAGCGTGATATAGCGACGGTCGAGCGTGCGCGTACGTATAAGATTTTGAAGCGCTCGCTGGGTATCGTCGTCTTTTGCCGCGAGCATAAGACCCGAGGTATCGCGATCCAAACGATGCACGATACCGGGGCGGTCCTCGCCCTGCACGGTACCAAGATGGTCGAGGCCGCAGTGGTAGACCAGGGCGTTCGCAAGGGTGCCGCTCTCGTGGCCATGGGCGGGATGGCACACCAGGCCCCGCTGCTTGGAGAGCACGATAAGGTAGTCGTCCTCGTAGCGGATATCGAGGGGAATGGCCTCAGGAATCACGTCGGTCGGGTCATGCGGCTCGGGCAAGTCGACCGAGATGCGGTCGCCGGAACGCACGGCGTACTTTTTTGACAGGCAGGTCTCGCCGTTGACGGCAACGGCACCACCCTCGATCAGATGCGCGCAGGCAGAGCGCGTAGGGCAGCCGTCATTGGCGCCCAGATAGGCATCGAGACGCTGACCAGCGCAATCGTCGGCAACAAGAATATGGATGTCGGCCATTAGCGCTCATTCCTTTCGCGAATCTTGCGGGCACGCTCCCCACGCTGCTTGGCTTTGCGTTTGGCGCGGGCCTCATCACGGGCGTTGAGCTCGGCGGTCGCATCGACCTCACGGGCCGCGGGGCTCAAGAACATGTAGCCGAAGAGGGCGAGCACGACGCCGACCGTAATGCCGATATCGGCCACGTTAAAGACGGGGAAGTCGATGAAGGTGGTGGCAATAAAATCGGTCACGAAGCCAAAGGCCAAACGATCGATAGCGTTGCCGATAGCACCACCCGCAACCATTGCCATGCCCACAACCTCAAGATGGGCGAGCTGGGGTGCACGGAGCAAATACACGGCAATGGCGACAATGACCGCAAGTGCCAGCAAAACGAATGCAACGCCATGCCCCTCGCCCATGCTAAAGGCGGCACCGATATTGCGAACAAATAGAAAGTCGATCACACCGGGGATAACAGTCACATGCAGGGCATCGCCCACGGCACG
>JAIJJM010000098.1 GCA_022728415.1 Collinsella sp.
GCCATGGGTGGCGGAAGCGACATCGCCAAGGAGGTCGCCGATATCATCCTGACCGACACGGATCTCGCCGCGATCGTGCGCCTGCGCCGCATGAGCCAGGGGCTCATCGACCGTCTGACGAGCTCGTATGCCAAGGTCATGCTCACCAACTCGGCGCTGCTGGCATTGGGTATTACCGGCACGATTACCCCGCAGACATCGTCGCTGCTGCACAACGGTTCGACGATTGCGTATAGCTTGGGCAACGCGAAGGCATATCTGCGCTAGCGCTTTTACTTAAGTTTTGGCCTGCATTTGGGCGGTGTTGCAGCCGTCAGAATGCAGGCTTTTTGCGCTTGACCATGTGCTATCAGCAATATATAGTTGTGCTAGCTTGGTTAGCAGAAGTCGAAGGTGGGGTTGAGATGAGTGCTATTAGCAGTATGGCGCAGGTGAATGTTCGCGTTGATCGCCAGGTCAAGAACCGTGCCGAGGAGGTGCTGCGGCTTTCGGGCGGGTCACTGCCCGAGCTCATCAAAAAGGTGGTGGCCAAGGTCGCGCAGGGTGGCGGGCAGTGCGAGGAAGTGCTTGCGGCCGTCGACGACCGCAAGCAGGCCGTCGCGCCCGATACTCCGTTCGCCGCATCATGGGCGGCGGCGGATCAGCTTTACGCGGACCTGGGCATCGCTACGTCGCCCGTATCCGACGATCGCGGTTGGGACGCAATCTATTCCGAAGCCATGGATGAGCGCTATCGCCAAAAGGGGATGATCCTGTGAGCGGGGCTTTCCTCAAAATAATGGTGGATGCCAACGTATGGGTTGATTCGTTTTGCGTCGACCATGCCGAGTCGCTTGCCGCGCGTGCGTTTATTGGGCAGGCGACGGAGACGGGGGCGTCGCTGTTCTTCCCGGTGCATATCGCTAAGGACGTACTGTACGTTGTCCAACACGAGCTGAAGCGTAGCGTTCTTGCCAGCGGGGGAGCGCTCGGCGAAGCATCTGCCCGTGCAATTGGCGAGGCCACGCTGGCGTTTGTTCGGAATATGACCGAAAACGCCACGGCCGTGGGTGCAGATGCGTCGGACCTTTGGCTGGCCGACAAATACTTAGCGCTCCATCGCGATTACGAGGACAACTTGGTGCTCGCCGCGTGCAAGCGCGCGCAGGTCGATTACTTGGTGACAAACGATCGAAAGCTGCTCGAACATGCCGATCTTGCAGCAAAGACCCCGCGCCAAATGATGCCGATTCTGGCTTTGGCCGAACGTGGCGGGCGGTTGTCCCGCTAACGTAAATCTATATGTGCGCCCCTGGAGCTCCGACACCCCAAGGGGTGCACGCTATTTTGCCATGGACCGCTTTATTCTTTAAATGCGCCGCCCCCTCTAGATGCCTTCCCAGTCCTGTCGACTCGAGATTTTGGGTCAAATGGCCGGAAGTCTGTTTCGGAGATGTGCTTTGTTGGGAGAGCCTTCGATGGATTGATGGGGCCAAGTGCTTCTAACCAAAGCGTTTATCTCGGCAATTTCCAGGGACAGTTTACTTCTATCCTTTCGCCGGCTGGCTCCCAAATAACAAAGTCTCTTCTAGGAGCGAGCATTATGAACAAGCGCTTATCTTTATCTGTTGCATTGCTATGTTAGTGGCTGCCTTATCGCTGTTTACGCCCTCAAAAGGGTTTGCGGATGATTTCCTGGCAATGGCGAATATCCAGTGAATGGTTCATTTCAACAGAAAAGTTGGGTAAGTCGGGAATGTACCGTACTTTTGCCGGATGGAACTGAAGGCAAAATTGGAATTGAATATATCCCACTATTGAGCCGTATAACGCATGGGATTCTTATTATAAAAACGCCTCTGGTACATGGAGGGTTTACTATAAATCGGTGATATTTCAGGAGTTCTACATTAAAATCGGCAATCATAAGATAACAAATGCATGGGGTTCGAATTATTCTGTTCCCCTGGGAACGGCATCTGATTCCTTTACCTGGAATAGTACACGAGCGCTCCAGCGCGTGAATGTGTCTATACCAGGCTTGTATACTGGAAATGTGTTCTTGGGCGCGGAAATGCAGGGAACGACCCTGCACACCCATGCATACTAGGGAGGTGGTTTTTGTGCGCGGTCCCGAAATCGTCTTACTTGCGATACTAATTGCGCTTATCGTGCTCGCATTTAGGCTGGTACGTTGGATTATGCGAAAAGCAAAGCGTTAATTAGCCTGGACAGGTATCATTTTTATTCGAAGAGCAAGCTGGGCACTCTCAAATCTCTCATGTGATTATGTGCTGTGTCTGGCTTGCTCTTCAATTATGGCTCGAAATGAGAACTAAGTCTTAAAGCTGCGTTTTTATGGCGGCGGCTTCGGCGAGTTTGTCTACTGCTGTGGCATCGGATTTATTGAGGGCAGCGAGGCTGCGGTAGAGCCATTCGTTGACCTGGGTGTTCTTGACGCCAGCGGTTTTGATGAGGTTGGCTATAGCGCTGATTTCGGCAAAGAGTTCGGCCTTTGCACCCGTGAGCTCACCAAGCTCGATGTCGTGATGCGCGGTGACGCCGCGGTTTTCGCTTACGTGGTCGATGAAGCCGCGGACGGTTTCAACGTGCTCGGCGAGTGTGGCCTCATCGGCGCCGTCGGTGAGCGCGTTGAGGGCGCCCGTGACCACGAGGGCAGGATGTCCGCAGGGGACAAAGCCCTCGATAACATCCATAGCTTCGGTAATGGTTGAGCCCAGGCCCACGAGGGCATTGACGAGTTGCTGTTTGGTATCCATAACGGTCCTTTCGACGGGTCAATTGTGCTTGGCGAAAATATACGTGACGCGATCGGTAGCAAAAGTGCGAAGTACAGCGCACATTGGGGTCTTCACAGCTCGTGCATAGAACAGCTATATTCCTTGAGAACGTGGTAACATAGCACTTCACAAGCGGGGCTCGCCCCGTATGTTCCTTGAAAAGTCGACGGCTGTTGGGTACTCGTGCCCAATGCCATCCAGACTTTCCCGACATTCGGGGGCGACTGGTTTCGACACGATAGCTCTGAGAGAGGAAGCAAGCCGAGGTCTCCTCGCCTCGTTAAACAGGGGTGCCGTCAAATTGAATTGACAACAACTCTTCTTTTGAGCCTATGGCTCTCGCTGCTTAGTTTATAGCGGCGCGTCAACCCGGTGATTTCCCCGACACCGGCGCGACGTCATGTTAGGGGAATGCTCCTGCGCACGTAATCGGTATGGCGCAGGCTAAGACCGAACCGGTTAGGACGCCGCGAGCGTGTCGCTGCGCGCAAAGCGTCCGAGACTAAACCAGCGACTGAGCTTGGAGATGCCAATCAGGGGGCTTTCGTGGACCGGAGTTCGATTCTCCGCGCCTCCACCAATAGTTACAGGCAGGTAGATATTCGTATCTACCTGCCTTTTTATTTCTAGTCCGTACCGCGGAGAATCGAACTCTATGCAGGGCGCGAGCGTTAGGCAAACGCGAAGCGTTTGTAGCGAGCGGGCGAGGGCGGCGGCAGCCGACCGAAGCCGGTGCGTATTTGCGTAGCAAATACGCGGATTCTCCGCGCAATGCCCCAGCCAGATATCGATGCGATGCGGATCGGGCGTCTTGCCCCGGCCTCGACCCATCAACGGATCTCCCCACCCGCGGAGAATCGGACTCTATGCAGGGCGCGGGCGTTAGGAAAACGTCGCGGCAGCGCAGGGTGGGATGCGCTTTCCTAACGGTCGTCCAACGGAAAGTGTGTCCCAGATTATCGGCTCAGAATGGGATGCATTTTCCAGATGGATTGTTGGCGGAAAGTTCATCCCGGAATCCGCGCTCAGAACGGGACACGCTTTCCCAACGGCGGTCCAAACGGAAAGTACATCCCGGAATCGCCCCTCAGAACGGGACGTGCTTTCCGCTCCATCTCCTCAACTCCAAAACACAGCCTATGCGCCCTCCATTCCAAAACTGGGTAGAAGAAAGCCAAAACGCAATCGCAGGAGGTCAATATGACTGCAGAAGATAAGGCAAAGAACGCCGGCAAGGTCGCGCTCATCCTGGAGGGCGGTAGTTTTCGCGGGCAGTTTACCGCCGGCGTGCTCGACGTTCTCATGGAGGCCGGTGTTGAGGTCCCTGCGGTGTACGGCGTCTCGGCCGGCGCCCTCAACGGCGTCAACTACAAGTCGCACCAGATCGGCCGCACCAACCGAGTCAATTTGACCTTCTGCAACGACAGCCGCTACATGGGCGCCGCGTCGTTTGCGTCCACGGGCTCTATCGTCGGCTACGACTTTATCTTTAACGACGTCCAAGACCGCCTGGACCCCTTTGACAACGAGACGTTCGACGCCAGCCCCATCGAGATGTGCGCCGTTGCGACGGACATGCTGTTTGGAACCGCTGCCTACCTGCCGGTTAAAAGCGCCGTGCTCGATCTCGACGCGGTGCGAGCATCGACCTCGTTGCCGCTGGTGACGCCGCCGGTCGAGATTGACGGGCACAAATACGTCGACGGCGGCGTGGCCGATTCGGTTCCTATCGAGTATGTGCTCGAGGAGGCGGGCTTCGACCGTGCGGTCGTCATTGTTACACAGGACCGTTCGTATGAGAAAAAGCCCTACGAGTTTTTGCCGGCCGCGCGTGCGCGTTATGCTGACTACCCCTATCTGCTCGAGGCTATCGAGACGCGCCACGACCGTTACAACATCCAGCGCATGCACCTGTGGAAGTATGAGCGCGAGGGCCGTGCGTTGGTCGTCGCTCCGCAAAAGCCGGTCGAGGTCGGCCATGTCGAACGCGATCCGGCAAAGTTGCTCGATCTGTATATTCAGGGTCGCCAGGAGGCAAAACGCCTGTTGAATGATATCGAGGCATTTGTCGAGCGCTAGATTCGCGGCATTATGGTCCGTGTGTGAAGTAAAACCGCATGGGGCAAAGCACTGCTCGCGCATTACATGATTATCTATGCCCCGTCCCAGAAAAATCACTGGGCGTGGATGACATGTGCAGAAACTCTGGTCGGAGCCAAAACACCTGTTGACTCGGGCGGCGAGCGGGGTAATATGGACGGGTTACTTGCAGAGCCCCGTGAATCTCTGTAACAACACGTACTGTACATGGAGGAGTCTAAGTGATTTCGAAATCGACTCACTACGCCAAGCAGGGCGAGGTCCAGCGCAACTGGGTTCTCGTCGACGCCGATGGTGCTGTCCTGGGCCGTCTTGCCACCCAGATCGCAATGATCCTGCGCGGTAAGAACAAGCCCCAGTTCACGCCCAACAGCGACTGCGGCGACTTCGTCGTCGTCATCAACGCCGATAAGGTCCAGCTTACCGGTAACAAGGCCGACACGAAGACCTATTATCGCCACAGCGGCTACAACGGCGGCCTCAAGGCTGAGAGCTTCCGCCAGGCTATGGAGAAGCACCCGGAGAAGGTTATCGAGCGCGCCGTTCGCGGCATGCTGCCCAAGTCCACCCTCGGCCGTGCCCAGATGACCAAGCTTAAGGTCTACGCTGGTGCCGAGCATCCGCACGCTGCCCAGAACCCCACGAAGATTGAGCTGGAGGCTTAAAGATGGCTGAGAACACCGTTGTTTACCAGGGTACCGGCCGTCGTAAGAACGCCGTCGCCCGCGTCCGTCTCGTCCCCGGCACCGGCAAGGTGACCATCAACAAGCGTGACGCCGAGCAGTATTTCGGCCGTCATCAGCTCGTTGAGAACGCCCTTGCTCCCTTCAAGGTGACCGATACCGCCGGTCAGTTTGACGTTATCGCTCTGTGCGATGGCGGCGGCATCTCCGGTCAGTCCGGCGCTCTGCGTCTGGGCATCGCTCGCGCTCTTCTGAACGCTGGCGACTATCGTGCTGACCTCAAGAAGGCCGGTTTCCTTACGCGCGATGCTCGCGTGGTCGAGCGCAAGAAGTACGGCCTCAAGAAGGCCCGCCGCGCTCCCCAGTTCTCCAAGCGCTAAGGTTTTATCTCCTTACGAGATACAATGTACAAGCGGGGCCTGCCGATTGCTCGGCGGGTCCCGCTTTTCTTTTCGACTAGGGTGGGCGGCTGCGTTTTGCCCACTTGGGAAGGAGCGATCCTATGCCCCAGAACATCTTCGGTACCGATGGCGTCCGTGGCGTCGCCAACGCCGATCTTTCGTGCGACCTCGCATTTCGCCTGGGTCGTGCGGCGACCAAGTTCCTTGGTCCAGACATCTGTATCGGCCGCGATACGCGTCTTTCGGGCACTATGCTCGAGAGTGCTCTGACCGCCGGCATCATGGCCGAGGGCGGCCGTCCGCACTGCTGCGGCGTTATCCCTACGCCGGCCGTGGCACTGCTCACCGTTCAAAACGAGCTTGACGGCGGTATCGTCATCTCCGCTTCGCATAATCCGCCGGAGTTCAACGGCATCAAGTTCTTTAGCCGCAAGGGCATGAAGCTTCCCGACGCGGTTGAGGAGGAGATCAGCGCCTGGGTGATGTCCGAGGAGGCCATGGCTGCCGACACGCTGCCGACCGGCGCCGGTGTGGGTCACATCATCAAGATGAAGGATGCCCGCAAGGCCTATGTCGATCATGCCATCAGCACGCTCGACGGTCTTAAGCTCGACGGACTGGTCGTTGCCGTCGACTGTGGCCACGGCGCTTCGTGCCAGACCACGCCTGCCGCGCTGCAGCGCCTGGGCGCTACGGTCCATGCCATCAACACCGATTACTGCGGCACTGACATTAACGTTGAGTGCGGCTCCACTCACCTTGAGCCCCTGCGTGAACTCGTGCTGCGCACCCACGCCGATATCGGCCTGGCCCACGACGGCGACGCCGATCGCGTGCTGTTCGTGGACAGTGAGGGCAACGAGATCGATGGCGACTACATTCTTGCCATCTGCGGCTCCGACCTTGCTGCTCGCGGCAAGCTCGCCAACTCCGAGATCGTCTCGACCGTTATGTGCAACCTCGGTTTCTCCATCGCCATGAAGGAGCAGGGCTTTGAGATGGTGCAGACCGCCGTGGGCGACCGCTACGTTTTGGAGCGCATGCTCGCGGATGGCGCCGTCATCGGCGGCGAGCAGTCCGGCCACATCATCTTCCTGGAGCACAACACCACCGGCGACGGCTTGGTGACGGCCCTGCAGCTTTTGGCCGTGCTCAAGCGCACCGGCCGCACGCTCACCGACCTTGCCGGCATCATGAAGAAGTACCCGCAGGTGCTCGTCAACGTGCATTCGGACAACAAGGCCGGCCTGGACGATTGCCAGCCCATTTGGGACGCCGTCGCTGCCGCCGAGAAGGAGCTCAATGGTCGCGGCCGCATCTTGGTACGCCCGAGCGGTACCGAGCCGCTGGTTCGCGTTATGGCCGAGGCGGAGACGCACGAGCTGACCCAGCGCGTCGTCGACGATATCGTCGAGGTTGTCAAGCGCGAACTTCCCTAATGGTCAATAAC
>JAIJJM010000099.1 GCA_022728415.1 Collinsella sp.
GGCATCGGCGGTGGCACAGTCGGGCAAGAGTGAGGACTTGCTCGTCGACAGCATCAACGAGGCGCTCTTTGACTTGGTGGGCGACACCGTTATTGAATTTGGCTCAGCAGGACCGCAGATTATCGAGGACTACGAAGCAGACGTGAGAGGATACCTAGACCATGAGTGATACCGCATCCGCAGCGCCCCGCGTGCCCAAGCGCGTCGCTGCCGTCATTCTCAACTCGCTCAAGGGCGGCGTGGTCCCGCGCATCGGCCTTCCCTATATCACCGTAGGGCGCGAGGTCGAGATCCGCGCCCTACTCACCGACCTGAACCTCATCGCCGACGGTGGCGCGAGCTTCCGTTTCCTAGTCGGTCGCTACGGCGCCGGCAAGAGCTTTTTGCTCCAGACCATCCGCACGCACGCCATGGGCGAGGGCTTTGTGGTCGCCGATGCCGACCTTTCCCCTGAGCGCCGCCTACAGGGCGGCCAGGGCCAGGGCCTCGCCACCTATCGAGAGCTCATCCGCAACATATCGACCAAGACGCGCCCCGAGGGCGGTGCGCTCAACCTTATCCTAGATCGCTGGGTCGCCTCGTGTGCCGATGCCGACGAGTCTGCCGTCAATTCCCAACTGGCCCCGCTCGAGGAAATGGTCCATGGCTTCGACTTCGCCCGTATGCTCCGCCGCTACCGCGCGGCCGTATCAGAGGGCGACGAAGAAGCTATGAGTCGCGTGACCAAATGGATCCGCGGCGAATACCGCACCAAGAGCGAGGCTCGCGCCGAACTGGGGTCCTCAACCATCATCAGCGATGACGACTGGTACGACTACGTTAAGCTCATTGCGCGCTTTTTGGTCTGCAGCGGCTACAAGGGCATGCTGGTGCTCATCGACGAGCTCGTGAATCTGTATAAGATTCCCAACGCCATCACGCGACAGTACAACTACGAGAAAATCCTTACGATGTACAACGACACGCTGCAGGGCAAGACGCAGTACTTGGGCATGATCATGGGCGGCACGCCGACCTCTATCGAGGACCGCCGGCGCGGCGTCTTTTCCTACGAGGCCCTTCGGAGCCGTCTCGCTCAGGGCCGTTTTGCACGCAATGACCTCAAAGACATGCTCGCGCCCATCATCCGCCTGCAGCCGCTCACCTACGAGGAGCTGCTGGTGCTCATCGAAAAGCTCATGCAGATCCATGCCGGCTACTTTGGCTGGACGCCCACGCTTACCGAGAACGACTTGGTGGACTTCCTCAAGATTGAGTTTGGCCGCGTGGGGGCAGACACGCACCTGACGCCCCGCGAGGTCATCCGCGACTTTATCGAGCTGCTCGATATCCTATGTCAAAGCCCCGATGCCAACGTGGCCGAGTTGCTGCAAGGCGTCGGTGGCGACGCGCCGGTGCCGGCAGCCGCAACAGACGGCACCGGCACCGCAGACGGCGACCGCAACTTCGCCGAATTCACCATCTAACCTGCCAAAAAGGGACAGGTTTATTTTGGCAGGTTTTATCTGGGCAAACGCCGATGCTGCAATTCGACGACCCATTGCCCGTTGCGTTTGATAGCCCGTTGTTGAAAGGAGGCCCCGTGAACGCCTTTGACCGCTACGCCCCGTTTATCCAGGATTTCATTTACTCCCACGATTGGGAGAGCTTGCGCTCCATCCAGGTTGCGGCAGCAGATGCCATCTTTAACACGCAGGACAATGTGCTCCTGACAGCATCCACGGCATCTGGCAAAACTGAGGCGGCCTTCTTTCCCATCCTGACCGAGTTTTGGGAGAACCCACCCGCAAGCGTGGGCGCCCTCTACATTGGTCCCCTCAAGGCGCTCATCAACGACCAATTCGTCCGCCTCAACGACCTGTGCGAAGAAGCCGATATCCCCGTCTGGCACTGGCATGGCGATGTCTCGCAATCGCACAAGACCAAACTCATCAAAAAACCGAGCGGCATCTTGCAGATTACGCCCGAGTCACTCGAGGCACTCCTAATCCACAAGCACATGGCAATCCCGCGTGTGTTCTGTGACCTGCGCTATGTGGTCATCGACGAGGTCCACTCGCTCATGCGCGGTGACCGCGGCGGGCAGACGCTCTGCCTTATCGAACGCCTCTCGCGCATGGCGGGCGTGCGGCCCCGGCGCATCGGCCTTTCGGCCACCATTGGCGATCCCGAGCGCACGGGTGCCTTCCTGTCGCAGGGGACGGGACGCGACTGCGTCATCCCCCGCTTTGAGGAGCCGCGCCGCGTGTGGCGTATCTCCATGGAGCACTTCTACAACTCGGGTCCCCAGGCGCAGCAGCGAGGATTCACGGGCACGGGTCCGCAGGAAGCTGAGGTGCTCGCATGCGAGCGCATTGAGGCGGCACCACCCGCGGCACTGCCCGTCAGCACCCAAGACATGCGCCATAGCGGACAGCTTACACAGGAGGAACGCCGCCAACGTCGCGAGCAGGCACGGGGCAAGGCTGCCCCCAAGGACCGTCGCACTTCCTCAGCCCCCGAGGGCGAAGTCGACATCCCGCAGGCAACCGAACAGGCACTGCTCAACCCCACCGACACCGCACCCGACAACGCCGACCCCGGCATGGGCTACATCTTTGAACATACCCGCGGCCGCAAGTGCCTGGTCTTTGCCAACTCGCGCGAGGAGGCAGAGGCCGTGTGCTCCATGTTGCGCAGCTACTGCGAGAGCCGGCACGAGCCAGACCGCTTCCTTATCCATCACGGCAACCTCTCGGCATCGCTACGCGAGACCGCCGAGGAGCTCATGCGCGACGAGGAACAGGCACAGACAACCGTCACCACCTCCACACTAGAGCTCGGCATTGATATCGGCCGCCTGGAGCGCGCGTTCCAGATCGATGCACCGTTTACCGTCAGCTCCTTTTTGCAGCGCATGGGGCGCACAGGCCGTCGCGACCTTCCGCCCGAGATGTGGTTTGTCATGCGCGAGGAAGAACCCGAGCCGCGCACGATGATGCCCGAGACCATTCCCTGGAAGCTCCTACAGGGCATCGCGCTCGTACAACTCTATCGCGAGGAAAAGTGGGTCGAGCCGCCCGAACTCGATCGACTCCCCTACAGCCTGCTCTACCACCAGACTATGTCGACGCTCGCCAGTACCGGCGAGCTCACACCGGCCGAGCTTGCTCAGCGCGTTCTCACGCTCAGCTATTTCCACCGTATCTCGGCCGATGACTATCGCATACTGCTGCGCCACCTCATCAAGATCGACCATATCCAGGTCACCGAAGGTGGCGGGCTCATCGTGGGTCTCGCGGGAGAGCGCATCATCAACAACTTTAAGTTCTACGCCGTGTTCCAGGAGAACGAGGAGTTTACCGTCCGGAGCGAATCGGCCGAGCTGGGCACGATTGTCAACCCGCCACCACCTGGCGAGCGCATCGCCATCGCGGGCCATTGCTGGATCGTCGAAGAAGTGGACTGGAAGCGACACACCATCTTTGCCACGCAAGTCAAAGGTCGTGTGCCGGCCTACTTTGGCGACTGCCCCGGCGACATCAATACACACGTACTCGAGCGCATGCGCAAGGCGCTCAACGAGCATGCGGCATATCCGTATCTCATGGGCAACGCACGGGCACGCCTTGCACAGGCTCGTCATACCGCCGAGATTTCGGGCGCGGGAACTAAACCGCTCATTAACCTGGGCGGCGACACCTGGGTGCTCTTCCCCTGGCTGGGCAGCTACGCCTTTCTGGCGCTCGAGCGCATACTCAAGATTAAATGTGCCGCTGAGCTTGGCCTTCGCGGGCTCGATCCGTCGCGTCCGTACTTTATGCAGTTTAAGATGAAGGCCGACGAGGAGACGTTCTTTGAGGTGCTCGCCGCCGAGGCCGAAAAGGACTTCGACCCCATCGAGCTCGTCTATCCCGGCGAGGTGCCTTACTTTGACCGCTACGACGAGTTTGTTCCCGAGGAGCTCGTGCGCAAGGGCTTTGCCGAAGGCGTACTCGACATCGAGGGCATGAAGCAGCGTGTCCGCAGCTGGCGCGACCACGCCTAAAACGGGGCCGACTATATGAGTAGTCAATTTGGGACGGGGCTATTTTAGCTACCCCTGCCGCCAATCGGCCAACCCGTTCGCGCTACCTGCTTGGGTAGCTAAAATAGCCCCGTCCCAAATTGACTACTCCCAATAGGCTAGTCGTGGAGGGCAGCGCCGAGGAAGTCGGTGTCGAAGGGCACAGCTTCGGCAAAGGCGTAGTCGCCGTCGCTGGCGATGAGCAGGTAGTTCTCCTCGCCGCCGAACTCCGCATCGCCACATGGGACCACCCAGGCGTGGGCGAATACCTCGAGTGCCGTGGCAGCGCAGTCGCGCAGGAACGTCACATCGCTCCCCTCGTTTGCGCTCACGATATTGGCCACGTAGATACCCCCGGGGTTCAGGCTGCCTCGCACCAAACGCAGCGCCTCAACCGTTGCCAGCTCGCGCACGGGCTCGGTACCGCCAAAGCAATCGCTCACGACCACGTCGTAGCGACGATGGCCCACGCTCGTCACACCCAGATACGAGCGAGCCTCAGCGGTAATCACTCGCAGGCGATCGCCCACCGCGTGCTCCAGCTCATCCAGGTAGAACCAGCGGCGTGCCAAGCGCGTTACCTCTCCGTCATACTCGATAACGTCCATGCGCAGGCCCTCGTGCGACATCAGCGCAAATTTGGGATAGGCAAACCCGCCGCCACCTAGCATAAGCATGCGGTCGATGCCGTGACCATAAGCGTCGCGCATTGCATCCTCGGCCTCAAACACGTCGTCAAACGCACGGTAGTACGCAAAGACGGGCTCTGCCCAACGCTCGCCAACGTAACTCGCGCTTTGGTAGACGCCGCCTTGCACCAGCACGCGAATCTCATCGCCGTTCCCCGCGTGCACGCGCTTCACACGCGCCAGCCCATTGCGGGTTCGTGCAACCTGCAGGCAGGCAGCATGGACAGCGACGGCGGCCGCACCAAGCGCCGCAGCTCCCAGGGCAACGCCGGCAACGACGCCAGCAGAAACACTCGGCTTGTTCATCTAGAGCTCCTTTTGCAGATAGAGTCCATGGTCGTAAAAACCCAGATGGCGATAGTACTCGCGCGTACCGATTGCGCTGATCACGTTGATGTGCGAATACCCCGCGTCCCGAGCAATATGGCATGCGCGCTCCACCAGCAACCGCCCCAGCCCATGGTGCTGGGCCGCCTGGCCTTGATCCCCCACGCGTGCCGCCATACCATACACGTGCACCTCACGAATCATCGCCTCGTCCGGCCCCGTCGGCAGCTCGTCCGCGTGCGCGGCAACAAACGAACGGGCGGGCAACGACAGCCGCAAAAAACCCGCGATCTTGCCCTGCGGCGTCACCCACTGCAAAAAGCGCTCATAAGTCACCGGCGTCTCGTACGCCACTTCCTCATCGAGAGACAGCTCATCCAAGTCGGCACCCGCAGTACTGATCTCGCGATAGCGAATCTCGCGCACCGCCGCGCCTTCTCCGCGAGCCGCCAAGCGGTTCTCGACGAGTTGACGCAGGTTGGGCTTCTTGTTGCCCACCATGATGTCATCGGAACTAAAGTCGCGAATCATGCGGCTGATACGGCAGAACGACGGCGTCACCACGATGTCGTCGGCCAGCACGTCGAGCAGCTCTTCCTCGGTATAGGGGCGCCACTCGCCACGCTCGTAACAGCCCACCAGACGCGAGCCCTCGATGAGTGCGCACGGGTAGACCTTGACCTCATCGGGCATAAAGGCCCCCTCGGTCATAAAGCGCTCGTAGTCGCGCTTGTCCCCCTCGGGCGTGGCGCCGAGCAAATTGAGCATAAAGTGCGCGTGGATCTTAAAACCAAACAGGCGCGCGAGCGAAAACGCTCGCTCGACCTGTGCCACCAAAATACGGCGCTCGTTGATGTCGAGCAGGTGCTGGTCGAGACTCTGGATGCCCATCTGAATCTTGGTGCAGCCCAGACGGCGAACGAGCGCAAGCGCTTGCGGCGTCACGGCATCGGGGCGCGTCTCGATAACGAGCCCCACCACGCGATGCTTCGCCGTCTCGTTGATGTGCTGCTGGCGCTCAAGCTCCTCCATCGTAGCGGTCTGCCACTCGGTGACCTCGCCCCACGGCGTGCCGGGACCGTACAGGCGACGCACCGCGCGGTTGTAGCCGCCCACGGCGGCATCCACACGCTCCTGCTCGTCGGCAACGCCGACAGTAAGCTCGGCCTCGCCTGTCGCAATACCGGCGGCCCGATAGCGCTCGCGACGCTCCGCCACTACCGACGGAAGAGCATCGGCGGGAGCATCATCGAGCAGGCGCCCTGCCTCGGCACGACTGATACCCAGACGCGCCAGCATGGGATTGGCCGCCACGCCGGCCACAGCATCGTCATTGAGTGCACGGAAAAGCTCCGACATAAACCATGTCTGATAGCCTTCCGGATAGTCGCTCCAGGTGCCACCGAGCACGATGAGCTCGATCTTATCGGTCGCATGCCCCATCTGCGAAAGTGCGGTCAGACGAGCACTCACCTGCAGATACGGGTCGAAGCAGTTTTGCTCCGCGCGGGCGCACGCCGGCTCGTCGTGCAGATAGCTTTTGGGCATGCGCAGATCGCTGGGGCAAAACAGGCAATCGCCCGAACAGGGCCACGGCTTGGTGATGACGGTAATGGTCGCCACACCCGAAGCCGTGCGACGCGGCTTCATCCTCAGCACTCGCAGCAGCTGGCGTTCCAGATCGGCATCGACATTCCACGCAGCCCAACGAGCCGGCTCCTCGCGCTTCACCCGCTGGTAAAACGGCAGCAGACGGCGCTTGGCCAGATCGCGCTTGTCGGCACCCTCACGGCGTGCCTCGGCATGAATCAGTTTGACGAGCGCCTTGTCGTCCACGGTCTCGCCGCGACGCAGGGCATCGAGTATGTTCAAAATAATCTGTTCCATGACCCCATTGTAAAGGCAAAGGCGCCGGAGCCCGTCACGGCTCCGGCGCCTACATCAAACAGCGCGTATAAGCATCTATGTTTGCGGACTTAGCCCGCCGTCGTCATTCCGGATTGAACGACATGTCGCCCGAACCAACCGCAAAGCGATACGTAGCAGACTTGTCACCGTTATCGAATTCAAGATTCAAAATAGTCTCTCCATCGTAGCCAAGCGGAAGGAAATCGCTCTCGAAGTCGCCACTGCCCAAGGTGAGGCTCGCCTTAAAGCCCGTAGAGTTCGGAACCGTCATCTCCACGTCGCCCGAGTCCACGCTTACGTTCATCGACTTCGCGGGGGCCTGGTAGAGCTCGAACGTCACATCGCCCGAACCGACCTCGGCACTGAGCGCATCAGTCACGCTGCCCGTAAACTCTACATCTCCCGCAC
>JAIJJM010000100.1 GCA_022728415.1 Collinsella sp.
TCTGATGGAGTCCATGCGCCGCGAGGGCTTTGAGTTCCAGGTCGGCCGTCCCCGCGTTCTGTTTAAGAAGGACGAGAACGGTAACAAGCTGGAGCCTGTCGAGCAGGCTGTTGTCGAGTGCCCAGACGAGTACTCGGGCAAGGTCGTTGAGGTCTTCGGTACCTCCGGTGGCATCATGACGAGCATGGATACCTCGGGCATCGTGACGCACCTTGAGTTCAAGATCCCGACGCGCGGCATCATGGGTCTTAAGAACCGCATTATGAACGTCACCCACGGCGAGGGCGTGTTCTACCACACCTTCCTGGAGTATGGCCCCTACGCCGGCGAGATCGGCAACCGTCAGAACGGCGCTATGATCTCCATGACCACCGAGAAGGCCGTTGCCTACGCCCTGGGTACGCTGCAGGAGCGCGGGCAGCTGTTCGTTGAGCCGGGCACCGAGTGCTACGAGGGCATGATCGTGGGCGAGCGCAGCAAGGCCGGCGACATGGTCGTCAACATCGCCCGTACCAAGAACCTGGGCAACCAGCGCTCCTCGACCTCCGACATCTCCGTGCAGTTAGTGCCGCCTCGCACCTTCTCTCTGGAAGAGGCGCTGGAGTACATCGCCGACGACGAGCTGGTGGAGATCACTCCCAAGAACATCCGCCTGCGCAAGCGTCTGCTCAACGCCACCGACCGCAAGAAGGCTGCCGTTCGCGCCGGTCAGGTCAACAAATAAGCGCTGGGCCTTATAGCGTCTAACAAGAAAGGGCGCCGACCACGATGGTCGGCGCCCTTTTTGCACCCCCACAAAGGTGCCTGGCCCTTTTGTGGGGGTTGCTTGTGTGGTGGTTGGCGCCTAGGCGGTGGGGAGTCCTGGCGTGTTGGAGGCTTGCTGCGGCTTGAGGTGGGCGTTGCGCCAGATGATTTGGATGATGTAGCCGAGTGTAAAGACGAAGGCTACGCCGCTGATGAAATCGCCTACGAGGGGGATTGCCGTAAGCGCGCCCGCGGCGATGCCACCTACGGCTGCCCTGGCGTAGCGGTTCTGGTTATGTCCGACCATGCGAGCGATCGCGCACCCCGCAAAGGCACTCGACACCAACGCGATGCCGATGACGCCGCACAAGAGGGTTCCGGCAAGCGACAGGCCGGCAATCGAGATAATCAGCAACAATACGGCAGGGACAATGGCTACCGTGCCCAGAAGACCGCTCATCCACAGGGGCGTGGGGCGCTGGTGGAGCATCCCGCCGGCGCTGGCGGTCGCACGCGGAAAGATGAGCTCGAGCAACAGGGCGATGAAGCAGGTCGAGAGTGCCGCGGCGACGATACCGCCGATGACATCGTTAACGGTGGAAGTATCCTCGTTCTCGGTGCGGTCGATCTTGAGCGCGCCGACCTCGGCTCTGCGGCGCGCTCGGGGTCCTCGGAAACATGCGCGCTCACGGTACCGGTGATGCGGGCGTTTTTGCCTAGGATGAGTTTGTCGGCCCAGACCTCGACATTGCCATCGACGGTGCCGTCGATGGTTACCGTACTGCCTGCGAGCGCTGCCGACTTGGCAGAGCCGCGCAGGGCCACTGTCTCGCCCAGCGCGTAAAAACAGTTGGCGGTGCTACCGGTGTTGAGCACGACATGCTGACCGGCTACCGTCACGCTGCCATCGATTGCGGTTTTGGAGATATCGATGGTGCGCGCCGCCAGGCGAATGGCGCCGCCTACGGTGCAGTCGCGAATCGATAGGCTGTCGCCTGCCGCGATAATATCGCGGTCGATAGAGGTATCGTCCAGGTTAAGGTTTTGGCCGGCCCAGTACAGGTCGCCCTCGACGCCAGACGGATTCGAGTCAACTTCGGTTGCGAGTACGTTGCCGGCGGTGTCTGTGCCGGCGAATGACGCCGTGGGAAGTGCGGTCAGCGCAAGCGCGATCAGTGCGAATAGGAGGGCGATGCGGGCCTGCGCTTTACGGCACCGGGACGACGGTTCTAGGTTGCAAGGCATAGTGAATCCTTCGTTAGATACTCGACATGTATCTAACAGGGTACCCAACGTGCGGGCGCTCTAAAAGAACCTCTGGGTTGCATTTCGAAGGGCCATGCCGCGCTGTCTACTTTTTGCGATGCAAGAACCGCGCGATGTCTTCTTCGGTGGGGCTTTTGATGTCAAAACGCAGCGACAGCCAACGCAGACCCATGGTCACCGCGACGCACACGATGAGGGCGCTGATGTTGCTGACGATTCCGCTCATGACGAGGCATACATAGCTTGCCGATCCGGCGATGGCCGCGATGGCATAAAAGTTAGTGCGTTGGAAAATGCCCGGAACCACGCCCATAAAGCCGTCGCGCAACATGCCGCCACCCACCGCGGTGAAGAAGCCCATCATAATGCAAACGACGGGTGCAAATCCGTAGACCAGTGCCTTGTCCGCGCCGGTTGCCGCATAGATGCCGACCGAGATGATGTCGAGCAGGGGAATGAGTTTCTCGGGTTTATCGACGATCGCCGGGAAGATGTAGATGATGGCTGCCGTGGCAATGGAAAGCGGCAGTGCCACCGGCTGGTTGAGGATGTAGACGTTGCCAACTTGTAGTGTCATGTCGCGTAAAAGACCGCCGCCCAGACCGCAGACCACCGCGAGCGCGACCGCGCCCACCAGGTCGAGCTTGTGGGCGCGCGCGACCAGCACGCCCGAGATCGATGCCGCGACAACAGCGAACATCTCGAGCCAAAAGGGGATAGCGACCATGGCATCCGAGGCATGTGAGGTAACGGTCAAAGCGGCGACGACGGGCAAGATGGAATCCTTCTGATTGAGAGTTTAGACAATGCCCGTACATAGTACATGGTTGGCGGGCATCGCGTCCTCATTCCTCGGCAAACGGTCGGCAGCGGATGCTGGCGTGGCATTGCTGGGATGCCAGGGGTCCAAAACATGTACGTCACCCTTCAAAGATGTCGAAAAATGTCGGTTTTGGAGGGTGACGTACATGTTTGGGGAAGCGCGCTGCGACCGGGTCCGTCGTTACTCAGAAGGCGACTCTTCGGCTTGATCGCTCTTCCAGTTGCGGATAAGTACCTTGCGCAGTTCGTTTTGCTTTCGCTGATACTCGACATCTACGCAACGAGGCATGCCGAGCGCTTCGCGGATATTGTTCATGGCGCGGTGGAAAGCGAGTTGGCTGGCAAATTGTGTTGAGGTGAGCGTGACGATGCGATAGCCCATTTGGGCGAGCACGGCCTCTCGCTCCGCATCTGCTCCTTTGCGTTCAACCTCGTCGTGAAAGCCGCCCTTATACTCGATGCCGAGCTCTTTGCGCTTATAGGCAATGAGGGCATCGATTTTGAGCGTTCGAGTTTTGGTACAATGCCAAAGTCGTTTAGGGATTACGAGTGGCTTGTTGAGTTCGACACCTCGGATGCCAACGCCGCCTTCGCTCGTCGGGAGTGAAAGGGCGATAGCGGATGCGGTTTCCATGGGTGAGGCTGAGTAGTCGTGGATATGTCTGAGCGCGAGTCTGGCGCGTGTGGGACCGGGTTTGCCGGGATGCCGATCGAGCAGTTCGACAATTTCGTCCTTGGAAGTGGTGGCTGGCTGCTCGGTATAAGGGTCATCGGGATTAAACCCCATGCGATAATCACCGCAAACTTCGTAGCCGTATTCGAGGTGTTCGATTCTGTCCATCCACTCGGCAGCGAATACGAAGGTAAGGGCTTCGTCGGTGATAAAAATACCGGGGGTCAGCTCGTCAATATGGTCGTAGGGTAGATTTTGGCCAAGAACGTGGCAATTTACACCGTTGGCGCGGATTCGCTCGAAGGCAAATACAACGGAGATATCGATGGTCTCAAGCATGCTAGTGGGAATACCGCAGTCGGTAAGAGCCTGTCGGATGCGCGCGGTGCGTTGCTGGGTGGAGAGGCCTCTTGCGCCTATCTGGTAGTCGTGTTGCGCGACCGCTTGAACCAGGTCTTGTGGCGCATGGTGGACGAGCCATGCGGTTTTATGCGTAATGAGAACAGGAGTATCCATTAGGGACCTCTCGCTTTATGCCGATATTCAGTCCTTATGTCCGTTGAAGTGAGGAAATATACCGAATGCCGGCAAAACGGCGATCGTGCGCCGAGTGCGATATGCAAACATGTACATCAGCCTCCAAAGATGTCAGAAAATGTCGCTTTTGGAGGGTGATGTACACGTTTGGTTAGGATGTGCGGCCGAGAGAGGATTCGATAACAAAAAAGCTCCCGTTGCTGGGAGCTTTCTCAATCAAAATGGCGGAGGAGGAGGGATTCGAACCCTCGTGACCTTATACAGGCCAAACGGTTTTCGAGACCGCCGCATTCAACCACTCTGCCACCCCTCCGCGTGGGGTAAAAAACAAAGCAGGCTCGAAGGCCTGCTTTGGAATTAACTGGCGGAGAGTCAGGGATTTGAACCCTGGAGACGCTTTTGACGCCTACACGATTTCCAATCGTGCTCCTTCGGCCACTCGGACAACTCTCCGTTAAATGCGAAAGTCAGTATACACGAGGAATTGCAAAGTGCAAACAGAAAAGTTGGCATTTTTTGAAACGCTTGGCTTCGTGACGGGATCCAGGAGGCCAAAAACGGGCTCTGGCCAGCATGGCTGCATGCGGCAAATTGTTCAAAATGGGTATTTATATACGACGTGACAGCAATTTTAAAAATCGTTGAACGGTGTTGCGAACCCCTGGTATGCATTTCGCGACCACAGCTTTGCAAGTGCTGACCTGTGGTTTGATTTGGTTTGTCCCCGCAGCGCCGTATCTTGTCCACAAATCCGTCAAGCATTTGGTCGGCATTTGGTTGGAAGACGCATGAAGTGCCGTGTGAGTATGGACATATGTGGAGGTCATGAGGTTGTAGCTGCATATTCTTGCAGCCTGGGAGGTTGAAAGATATTATTACCAAGTCTTTTCCTGCTTCAGGCGCACCTTCACGACCTGAAGCCACATTTGCCCAGAGGAGGTGACAATATGAAGGCTTATGAACTGCTGTTCTTTGTTGACCCGTCGCTCGACCCCGAGACTCGTCTCGCTGTTATGAAGCGTATCGATACCACGATCGCTGAGGGCGCTGGCAAGGTCGACTCCGTTGACGAGTGGGGCAAGCGCAAGCTCGCCTACGAGATCAACGACCTCACCGATGGTGACTACACCCTCATCAACTTCCACGCAGATCCTACCCAGATCGCCGAGCTTGATCGCGTCCTGCGCATCACCGACGCTGTGGTCCGCCACATGATCGTCCGTCGCGACGACCAGGAGTAAGACTGTCGTTTTGGACTGGGCTTGTGCCCCAAGAGGAAGTAGTGAGTTATGAGCATCAATCGAGTGAACATCACCGGTAACCTCACGCGTGATCCCGAGCTGCGCGCCACCGCCGGCGGAACTCAGGTTCTGTCCTTTGGCGTCGCCGTGAACGATCGTCGCCGCAACCCGCAGACTGGCGAGTGGGAGGACTATCCCAACTTTGTCGACTGCACTATGTTCGGCACGCGCGCCGAGGCCGTGAGCCGTTTCCTGGCAAAGGGAAACAAGGTCGCGATCGAGGGCAAGCTGCGCTACAGCTCTTGGGAGCGCGACGGCCAGCGCCGGAGCAAGCTTGAGGTCATCGTCGATGAGATCGAGTTTATGAGCTCCCGCGGTGGCCAGGGTGGCTACGATCAGGGCGGTTACGCCCCCGCGGCCCCTGCAGCGCCCGCACCTCGTCCTGCCGCACCGGTGGCTACGCCGCCCGCGGTCGACGTCTACGATGAGGACATCCCGTTTTAAGGGCTGTTCACCTATTTTTGAGTGAGAGGCGGCTTCGGTTCTCCGAAGTTGCCAAACGAAAGGTATTTTGACATGGCTAATGATTTTTCTGCACGTCAGCCGCGTCGTAAGTACTGCCAGTTCTGCAAGGAGAACACTGAGTTCATCGACTATAAGGACACTCAGCTTCTCCGTAAGTACATGACCGACCGTGGCAAGATCAAGCCCCGTCGCGTCACTGGCGCTTGCACGCAGCATCAGCATGACATCGCCAACGCCATCAAGCGCGCCCGCGAGATGGCTCTCCTGCCGTACACCGTCCCCGTGGTTTCCTCTCGTGGCAACCGCGACCGCGGCTAAGAAGGGAGACGCATCATGAAGGTTATTCTTCTCGATGAGATCAAGGGCAAGGGCGGCGAGGGTGACGTCGTAGAGGTCGCTCAGGGTTACGCTGAGAACTTCCTGTTCCCTAAGAAGCTCGCCGTTGCCGCCACCAAGGGCAACCTCAAGCAGCTTGACGAGCGTCGCAACAACATCGCCAAGCGCGAGGCCGTCCGTCTGGCTACCGCCAACGAGACCAAGGCTGCCTTCGAGGGCAAGACGGTCACCGTTGACGTCAAGGTCGGCGACGAGGGCGTCCTCTTTGGCTCCGTTACCGCCGCTATGATCGCTGATGCCATCAAGGCGCAGCTCGGTATGGACATCGACCGCAAGCGCGTCGAGCTCGGTAAGCCCATCAAGGTTGCCGGTGCCCACACCGTTGCCATCTCGCTGTACCGCGAGATCAAGGCCGAGGTTGTCGTTCTCGTTGGCGTTACCGCCGAGGAGCTCGCTGCCGAGGCTGAGGCTGAGGAGGCCACTGAGGTCGCCGAGGCCGAGACCGCCGAGGTCGAGACTGAGGCTGCTGCCGAGTAGCATTTGCTGCAACGCAACAATCTTTTTCTAAGAAGGGCGCTCTGGGAGACCAGGGCGCCCTTTTGTTTTCTACGCTCAGCGAGCGCCATGGCAGGCGTTGCGGTGAAGTCCCAAATGCGGGACCGTTCATCCGTTTCGTTCGGTGATGATTGCCGGAGCGCGGCCCGTTTTGGGACCGTGGCTGATACTATGGATGCTCGCAAGCGATATGAATGAGGATGCTCATGGCATACGACGATAGGGAGACGGGGCTGACGGTCGAGGACCGTGGCTCCAAGTTGGGTCTTCCCCAAAACCAAGATGCAGAGGCCAACGTACTGGCCGCCATGCTGCTATCGCCCGAGGTGGTCGAGGAAGCCCAGGTCGAGCTGCAGCCCGATGACTTCTACCGGCCCATTCACAAGACCATCTACACCGCGATGGTCGATATGTACAACAGCCGCATTCCCATCGACTCTATCTCGCTGATCGATTACCTGCGCAGCATCAACAAGCTTGATGCCGTGGGCGGCGAGGCCTACATTTTGGAGCTGATGGGTCAGACCCTGTCGCTCGTGAACTGGCAGCACCATGCCGCCATCGTTCGCCGCGATTCGATGCTGCGTGAGCTGATCGGCGCCACCAACGAGATCAACGCGCTGGCCTATAACGCCCCTAC
>JAIJJM010000101.1 GCA_022728415.1 Collinsella sp.
TGCGTGAACTTGCACACGAATATTTTCAGAGCTATGGCTATACCGACTATGAATTAAGTACCGTGTTTCACCAGTGGATGGGCGGCTTTCCGGAAGACGAATCGAAAGCGTTCGCTATTATCTCCTGGGGCGCAGCCGTCGCGGGGATGTCTGGTGCCACCAAAGTCATCACCAAAAGCCCGCACGAAGCCTGGGGTATCCCGACTGCCGCTGCCAACATTCAGGGGCTGAAAGCCTCCCGCCAGATGCTCAACATGGTCAACGAGCAGAAATTCCCGCCGTGCCCTGCGGTTGAACTGGAAATTGAACTGATTAAGAGCGAGGTTCGCGCGGTACTGAATAAAGTGTTCGAACTGGGTAATGGTGATATTGCGCGCGGTACGGTGCTGGCATTTGAAGCGGGCGTACTGGATGTGCCATTTGCACCAGCCGCGTGTAACGCGGGCAAAATTCTTCCGGTCCGTGACAACACCGGCGCGATACGCGTACTGGAAGCCGGAGCCGTTCCATTGCCAAAAGATATTCTCGACCTCCACCACGATTACGTTGCGGAACGCGCACGCTTTGAAGGACGCCAACCGACATTCCAGATGGTTGTAGATGACATCAATGCTGTATCCCACAGTAAATTAATAGGAAGACCATAATGAAAATAAAACAGGCCCTTTTTACCGCTGGCTACTCCTCATTCTATTTCGATGACCAGCAGGCGATAAAAAACGGAGCGGGTCACGACGGTTTTTTTTATACCGGGGAGCCAGTAACACAGGGGTTTAACGCCGTACGTCAGGCCGGGGAGTGCGTATCGGTACAGTTGATTCTGGAAAACGGCGCGGTCGCCGTAGGTGACTGTGCTGCCGTACAGTATTCCGGGGCAGGTGGTCGCGATCCACTGTTCCTCGCGGAGCACTTTATTCCGTTCCTCAACGACCATATCAAGCCATTACTGGTAGGCCGCGATGTGGATACTTTCCTGCCGAATGCCCGTTTCTTCGACAAATTGCGTATTGACGGCAACTTGCTGCATACCGCCGTGCGCTACGGATTATCACAGGCGCTGCTTGATGCTACCGCGCTGGCAACCGGCCGTCTGAAAACTGAAGTGGTCTGTGATGAATGGCAGTTGCCACGCGTGGCGGAATCCATTCCATTATTTGGTCAGAGCGGCGACGATCGATATATCGCCGTCGATAAGATGATCCTTAAGGGCATCGACGTGCTGCCCCATGCACTGATTAATAACGTCGAAGAGAAACTGGGCTTTAAAGGTGAAAAACTGCGCGAATATGTCCGCTGGCTGTCGGATCGTATTCTGAGCAAGCGCACCAGCGCACGCTACCACCCTACCCTGCACATCGATGTATACGGCACTATCGGTCTGATCTTCGATATGGATCCGCTTCGCTGTGCGCAATACATCGCCAGCCTGGAAAAAGAAGCGCAAGGCCTGCCGCTCTACATTGAAGGGCCGGTCGATGCCGGTAACAAGACCGATCAAATTCGCCTGCTGACCGCGATTACCAAAGAGCTGACGCGCCTCGGTTCCGGCGTGAAAATTGTGGCCGATGAATGGTGTAACACCTACCAGGATATTGTTGATTTCACTGATGCCGCCAGTTGCCACATGGTGCAAATCAAAACCCCGGATCTGGGCAGTATTCACAACATCGTCGATGCGGTTCTTTACTGCAACAGCCACAGCATGGAAGCGTACCAGGGCGGCACCTGCAATGAAACTGATGTCAGTGCCCGCACCTGTGTCCACGTCGCCCTTGCCGCTCGCCCTATGCGTATGCTGGTAAAGCCAGGGATGGGCTTTGACGAAGGCCTCGATATCGTCTTCAACGAAATGAATCGTACTATCGCGCTGTTGCAGGCTAAGGATTAACAAATGGCTCGTTCTTTTAAAGTCTTATCGCCAACGGCAATCCTCGGGTATGGATTCCCGGAAGAGAGCTTCCGCAAAGCGATGGCAGAATCGCCCGATCTGATCGCCGTTGATGCAGGCTCTTCCGATCCTGGCCCCCACTACCTCGGAGCGGGCAAACCGTTTACCGATCGCGCAGGGGTCAAGCGCGATCTGCGCTATATGATCACCGCAGGCGTGCAAAATAATATACCGGTGGTGATCGGAACGGCCGGCGGTTCTGGTGCCGCTCCACACCTGGAGTGGTGCCGAGAAATAATTCATGAGATTGCCCGGGAAGAGCACCTCTCGTTCTCGATGGCGCTGATCCCGGCAGACGTTGACAAAGCCATCGTCCACCAGGCGCTGGATAACGGCAAAATCACGGCGCTGGATTTTGTCCCGCCGTTAACCCACGACGCGATTGACGAAAGTACGTATATCGTCGCGCAAATGGGCATCGAACCCTTCCAGCAGGCGCTGAAAGAAGGCGCGCAAGTGGTGCTGGGCGGGCGCGCTTACGACCCGGCCTGCTTTGCTGCGCTACCGATCATGCAAGGCTTTGATGAAGGTCTGGCGCTGCATTGTGGGAAAATCCTTGAATGCGCGGCAATCGCCGCAACGCCCGGCTCAGGCTCTGACTGTGCGATGGGCATCATTGATGACAACGGCTTTACGCTGAAGACATTTAATCCGAAGCGTAAATTTACCGAAACGTCAGCAGCTGCACACACACTGTATGAGAAATCCGATCCCTACTTCCTGCCTGGACCTGGCGGCGTGTTGAACCTGAAAGACTGCACATTTAAAGCGGTCAATGACGGCGAAGTGTACGTCAGCGGTTCTAAGCATGAAGAAACGCCGTATGCCCTGAAACTGGAAGGTGCACGACGGGTGGGCTTCCGCTGTCTGACCATCGCCGGAACGCTCGACCCGATCATGATCGCCGGGATCGATAAAATCATCGATGAAGTCAAAACCAGCGTTTCGCGTAACCTGTCGCTCGACGATGACAGCATTCGCATCAATTTCCACCTGTACGGCAAAAACGGGGTGATGGGAGACCATGAACCGATGCAAACTGCCGGGCATGAGCTGGGGATTGTCCTTGATGTAGTTGCACCGACCCAGGAAATTGCCAATAGCGTTTGCTCGCTGGTGCGCTCTACCATGCTGCACTACGGTTATGAAAACCGCATCGCTACCGCAGGCAATCTGGCGTTCCCGTTCTCCCCTTCTGATATCCAGGGCGGGCCGGTATACGAATTTTCCATATATCACCTGATTGAAGCCAACGACGCTCTGCGTTTTGATTTCCATATTGAACAGGTGACGCCAGAAGGAGTTCAGGCATGAAACAGTCAATTGTCTCACTGGCGCAAGTCATTCGTTCGAAAAATGCCGGACCTTACGAACTGGTTTTAGATATTTTATTTAAAACGAAAGAAAACTATGAGCGAGTTAAATCATCAGGGCAATTAACCCCAGAACTGATTGCGCGCTTATATCATGTTGAACCTGACTTTATTCACCGTATTGTCTGGTTTGATCCTTCTAACGCAGTAAAAATCGTCATGCCACGAGATATTATCTCCGGGAATGTAGGTGACAATGATGTCTATGGTGCACAGCAACATGCACCTTTATTAAATATGAGTTTCGATTTGTAAAAATCCGAATACTTTTAGCCAACTGACATCCCGTCACTTATTGCAGTTCAACACTTCAGCTATTTGTAAGGTTGTAATAGCAGGTAGATGCCTGAATCTCTATTCAGGCATCTACTTCTCCTGATTCTGATTTATCGCCGTGCACCTGATGGAGGAAAAAATGAAGAAAATAAGTTTAACCACGATGATTCTTTTGGCGCTGGTACTTGGAATGATTATCGGCGTAGTGCTCAATAACACTGCTTCACCGGAAACCGCAAAACTCTATGCGCAAGAAATATCGATATTCACGACGATTTTCTTACGACTGATAAAAATGATTATCGCTCCGTTAGTGGTCTCTACCCTGGTGGTAGGTATAGCTAAAATGGGAGATGCCAAAGCCCTTGGTCGTATTTTTTCTAAAACACTCTTTTTATTTATTTGCGCCTCATTGCTGTCAATTGCCTTAGGCTTGATAACAGTAAATTTCTTCATGCCAGGCACAGGAATTAATTTTGTTGCACACGGAGCCGAAACCACCGGAGTGGTCGCGTCAGAACCCTTTACGCTAAAAGTATTTATTTCGCATGCTTTCCCCACCAGCATTGTCGATGCCATGGCGCACAATGAAATTTTGCAAATCGTAGTGTTCTCAATTTTCCTCGGCTGTAGCCTGACGGCGATTGGCGAGAAAGGCAGCGCCATCGTTCACGCCTTAGATTCGCTGGCACATGCCATGTTAAAGCTCACTGGCTACGTCATGCTCTTCGCTCCCCTGACCGTATTCGCTGCTATTTCAGCATTGATTGCTGAACGAGGACTGGCAGTTATGGTGAGCGCCGGGATCTTTATGGGTGAATTTTATTTCACCATGTTATTACTTTGGGTGCTGCTTATCGGTCTGGCCATCGTTTATGTCGGCCCCTGCATCAGACGCCTGACCCGCGCCCTTTCGGAACCCGCTCTGCTGGCATTTACCACATCCAGTTCTGAAGCGGCTTTTCCGGGAACGCTTGAAAAACTGGAGCAATTTGGCGTTTCCCCCAAAATTGCCAGCTTTGTCTTACCCATTGGCTACTCATTTAATCTCGTTGGATCAATGGCCTACTGCTCCTTCGCCACAGTTTTCATCGCCCAGGCCTGCAATATCCATTTATCCATCGGTGAGCAAATCACCATGCTGTTGATCCTGATGTTGACCTCGAAAGGAATGGCTGGCGTACCACGCGCCTCAATGGTGGTTATCGCCGCCACGCTCAACCAGTTCAATATTCCGGAAGCGGGGCTGATCTTGCTGATGGGCGTTGATCCGTTCCTTGATATGGGGCGTTCCGCGACAAACGTCATGAGCAACGCAATGGGCGCTGCGATGGTGAGTCGGTGGGAAGGCGAACATTTCGGCGAGGGTTGTCGGGGTAAAGCATTAAAACCCAATGAATCGAACGTTGCTCTGCCCTGAGGGGGATCATAAGCAATCAGAAGCCAATGACTACGCATTTTTATAAGCCGGATCATGAAGTTAGACGGCAATTAAGTAACACTAACGTTTAAGGTGAAAAGTGAAATATGTCCAAACCATTTATCTGGCAAGAACCGTTTCTACAAAATAAAGACGGTACAGAATATACATTAATTAGCGATCAACATATTACAGTAACGGAATTAGACGGCGAAGAAGTGATAAAAATCGCTCCTGAAGCATTAACGCTGCTTGCCCGGCAGGCATTTTATGAAGCCTCTTTTTTCTTACGTTCCGCTCATTTGCAACAGGTCGCCAGCATTCTTAACGATCCGCAGGCCAGTAGTAATGATAAATACGTTGCGTTGCAGTTATTACGTAATGCTGAAGTCTCAGCAAAAGGGGTATTACCCAACTGTCAGGATACCGGCACCGCAACTATTGTTGCCAGTAAAGGGCAACAGATATGGACGGGAGGTAACGACGCTGAAGCCTTAAGCAAAGGCATTTACAGTACTTTCCAGGAAAATAATCTGCGCTTTTCACAAAATGCGCCGCTGGATATGTATACCGAAGTCAATACGCAAACCAATCTCCCGGCGCAGATTGATATCAGCGCTGTCGCTGGTAATGAGTACCATTTTCTCTGTGTTAATAAAGGGGGCGGCTCCGCCAATAAAGCCGCACTTTATCAGGAAACCAAATCCTTATTGCAACCAGAAAAACTGACCGCATTTTTAATCGAAAAAATGAAATCGCTGGGCACCGCTGCCTGCCCGCCTTACCACATCGCCTTTGTCGTCGGAGGGCTTTCAGCCGATCAAACCTTAAAAGTTGCCAAGCTGGCCTCTACGAAATATTACGACAATTTGCCCACCAGCGGAAACGAGCAGGGACAAGCATTCCGTGATATTGAGCTGGAAAAAGTGTTGCTCGAGGTCAGTCAGCAATTTGGTATTGGTGCGCAATTTGGGGGTAAATATTTCGCTCATGATATTCGCGTCATTCGTCTGCCGCGTCACGGTGGCTCTTGCCCGATAGCTATGGCGCTCTCCTGTTCTGCCGATCGCAATATCAAAGCAAAAATTAACAAGCACGGTATCTGGCTGGAAAAACTCGAACACAATCCGGGGCAATATATTCCAGCCTCACTGCGGGAAGAAAATCACGCGCAACATGTACAACTGGATCTAAACCGTCCGTTGCGTGACGTGATGCAGGATCTCGCCAGATTACCGGTAGGCACCCGCGTGTCGTTAAGTGGTCCCATCGTAGTGGCACGCGATATCGCCCACGCCAAAATAAAAGCGCGGCTGGATAACGCCGAACCGATGCCGGATTACCTGAAGCATCATATTGTCTATTACGCTGGCCCGGCGAAAACACCGGAAAACATGGCCTGCGGTTCACTGGGTCCAACCACGGGCGGTCGAATGGACGGTTATGTCGATACCTTCCAGGCGGCTGGCGGCAGTCTGGTGATGTTATCGAAAGGTAACCGCAGCCAGCAGGTCACCGATGCCTGTCACAAACATGGTGGCTTCAATCTGGGTAGTATTGGCGGTGCAGCTGCGTTACTGGCGCAAGAATATGTCAAAAGTCTGCGTTGCCTGGAATACCCGGAGCTGGGTATGGAAGCGGTGTGGATGATGGAAGTGGAAAATCTGCCCGCATTCATCCTGGTAGATGATAAAGGCAATAATTTCTTTAGTCAGTTTGAGCAGCAACACCGCTGCGCCAGTTGCCCTGCGGGACATTAAGGAAAATGAATGGAAGCGCGAATTTCAACTGAACGGCATGTGCAACGCCAGCAGAAATTGAAGGAACAGGTCGATACGCGCATCGCGGCGGCGATAGAGAAAAAAGGGATTTTGATTGTTTTCACCGGCAATGGCAAAGGGAAATCCACTGCCGCGTTTGGTACTGTGACGCGCGCGGTGGGTCATGGCAAAACGGTGGGGGTTGCGCAGTACATCAAGGGGCAATGGGACAACGGCGAATACAACCTTCTCCAGCCGCTCGGGGTTGAGTTTCATATTATGGGAACCGGTTTTACCTGGGAGACACAGAACCGGCAAGCGGATATCGACGCGGCGAAAGAGGTCTGGTCGGAAAGCAAACGGATGCTGGCTGACAAGCGTTACGACTTAGTGGTGCTTGATGAGCTGACCTATATGCTGGCTTACCATTATCTGGACACCGAAGAAGTGATCGCTTCTCTGCAAAACCGCCCGGCACAACAAAGTGTCATTGTCACCGGACGCGGTTGCCACAGTC
>JAIJJM010000102.1 GCA_022728415.1 Collinsella sp.
GACAATGACGATGAACTGGCACCGCAGGCGTTGTTTGAAGTCGTCCGAGCGTTGAATGACCAGCCCGATACGGATTTCGTGTATTCCGATGAAGACAAGATTAACGAGCAGGGCAAGCGCTTTGACCCGTTCTTCAAGCCGGATTATTCGCCAAACCTATTGCTCGGTCATAACTACATCACTCATTTCGTCGTAGTGAGCCGTGCGCTGTTGGACAAGGTTGGCGCATTGCGCAGCGAATACGACGGCAGCCAGGATTATGACTTCGTGCTGCGTGCCACCGAGCAGGCACATCACGTTCATCATATTCCGCAGATGCTGTACCACTGGCGCACCCTTGCAAGCTCCGTGGCCGGAGACCCCCGAAGCAAGATGTATGCCTATGAGGCTGGTCGCAAGGCGATCGAAGCGGCCTTGGAGCGTCGAGGAATAGCCGGTGACGTGCGAATGCTCGACAATCTCGGTACGTATAAGATTGACTATGCCGATTACACTCCGACAGTTGCGGTGGTTGCTTCTTCTCTGTCTGATGCGCAAGTGAAGCAGCTACGAGAGATGACGGATTATCCGTCGTTCACTTTGATTGCTGCTGCAGCGGATTCCGTCAATGATGTGGCAAAACGTCGTTCTGAAGATGTGATTGTGCTGTTGAACGGCATGAAGCCGACCGATGGCACATGGCTACGCGAAATGGTGAATTATGCGCGTCCCTCTTCTGTTGGCGTTGTGGGCGGTAAGGTGTTTGATACCAAGAAGCGTGTGCTCAATGTGGGCGTCACTCTTCGGGCGTTGAAGCAAGGTGAGCCTTTTGAAATGCGCGGTTCCTGGGATGAAGGAATCGGTTACTACTTCAGAGATCTGCTTCCTCGTGACATGTTCGCGGCCACGGAAGATTGCATGCTGGTGCGTCGCAAGGAATTCGTGGAAATAGGCGGACTCAATACGCGCTTGGCAGAGGGACTGCGCGGTATTGACTATTGCGCTCGCATGTATCAGCAGTCCGGTCATACTGTGCTTTGGGAGCCGTATTCGGTTTTCACGGATTGCAAGCGTACTCACTTGTCAATCAATAAGGATGACGTTGCAGAATATCTGAAGATGCATCGCGAGATCGTTGATCCGTTTGCGGCTGCATGCTTCCCGCCTGCTTCCGAGGAACAGCGGGGCATTGTATACAACCTTGATCAAGTGGATGCTAAGCAAGATGGATCCACTGTGCTCGTCAACGGATGGGCTGCCGATATACACGGTGGTGAACAGGTTGATATCTCTTTGGCGGAATCTCCTGTGGCGAGTTTGCGCAGCCTGAGCCGTTACGGTCGTCCTGACGTGAATGCAATAACTACGGTTCCCCCAGATTCTATTCTTGGCTTCCGTGCAGAAATATCGGTGCCGGGTGGACGCAAGCAATTGGCGAACGACAAGCTGCGTCTGCGTATGAGGACCTCCACAGATAGTCAGGAAGTCGTCATCCCGGTTCAGTCGTCGCCTGTTCTTGCGGGATTGTCGAACTTCCTGCGCAAAGTTGCACTACTGGGACATCCGCGTCGTACCACGAGGCGTCTGCTGGATAAGTATTGGGGCCCTCGTTGGCAGAAGCACGTGTACCATAACCTCATTCGTCGAACAGAGCGCTACGACGAGACGGCAGTGCGCAATGAGATTTCCTTGTTTGCATATCAGCCGTTGATTTCACTGCTGGTGCCGGTATATAACGTGGAGCCGAAGTGGCTGGAAAAGTGTGTGGATTCGGTTCGTAACCAGTCATACCCCAACTGGGAGTTGTGCCTGGCTGATGATCATTCGTCCGAGCCGCATGTGCGTCCGCTGCTTGAACGGTATGCACAGCAGGATTCTCGCATCAAAGTGGTGTTCCGTCCTGAAAACGGGCACATTTCCAGAGCAACGAATTCGGCTTTGGAAGAGGCCTCAGGAGAGTTCGTCGGTCTGCTTGACAATGACGATGAACTGGCTCCCCAGGCACTGTTTGAGGTAGTGAAGACCCTCAATGAGCATCCGGACGCGGATCTTATCTACAGTGACGAAGACAAAGAGGACGAAGAGGGGAACCGCTTCGACCCGCATTTCAAGCCGAACTATTCTCCCGATTTGCTGATGAGTACTAACTACATCAGTCATTTCGGTGTGTATCGAAAGAGCATCGTAGATGAAATCGGTGGTTTCCGGGTCGGCTATGAGGGCTCGCAGGACTATGATCTGGTGCTTCGCTTCGTAGAAAAAACTACTCCTGATCACATCCAGCACATCGCGAAGGTGCTCTATCATTGGCGCACTTTGGCAACTTCTACCGCGTCTAGCGGCGGTGCCAAGAGCTACACATCCGACGCTGGTTTGCGCGCATTGCAGTCGGCGGTTGACAGACGCGGTATTCAGGCTGAAGTGGTTTCCGCCGGTCCGAATGGCATTTATAACGTGCATTACGATGTCTCCGGCGACGAGCTGGTGTCGGTAATCATCCCGACGAAGAACGGGTACGACAATATCGAACGTTGTGTCAGCTCAATTATTGACAAGACGGACTACCCCAATTATGAGATCATCATTGCTGATAACGGCAGCGACAACCCGCATATGCAGGATTTGTATCAGCATTTTGCCAAGAAGCTTGGTGATCGTTTCCGTGTGGAAGAGATTGACATTCCGTTCAACTTCTCGCGGATTAACAATATAGCTGCTCAAAAAGCTTCCGGTCGTTACTTGCTGTTCCTCAACGACGATACTGAAGTCATCAGCCCATCTTGGATGACCAGAATGGTGTCGTTCGCGCAGCTGGATCGAATCGGCGTCGTGGGAGCAAAGCTGTACTATCCCACTGAGACCATTCAGCATGCAGGTATCGTGCTCGGCCTCGGCGGGGCTGCTGGGCATATTCAGGTTGGCTTCCCCCGTGGAGATTTTGGCTACTTTGGCCGACTCATCGAGAGCGTCAATTACTCTGCCGTCACGGCAGCATGCTGCATGGTGAAAGCTGATGACTTCCGTGCGGTACATGGCTTTGATGAGGCTTTGGCGGTTGCATATAACGATGTCGACTTGTGCATTCGGATTCACGAACAGCTTGGACGTGACATCGTGTGGGCGCATGAGGTGGAGCTATACCACTACGAGTCCGTCACGCGTGGATACGATATTGAAAGCAAGAAAAAGAAGGCTCGACTAGATCGGGAATCTGCGAAATTCCGTAAGAAGTATGCCGAAATCGTAGATAACGATCCGTATTACAATCCAAACCTGTCTCGTACATCAGGCAACTATTGGGTTCGAGAGAAGTAAGCGATTCGTGGGGCATTGGACAGCCGTCTGATGCCCCTTTTGCTTACTTAACTGCAAAGAATCCATCGTCGTTAAGGTAGCCCTTACCCTTACTCATATCGTATTGCACGAGACGGTAATCATTTAGTAGTTGATTGGCTTCCTTGGAGAGATCCTTACGCTTGACGCGGTTCCCTTCAGCATCTAGATAGGCGGTGCTGCCATCGCCCCAGGAATCGTTGGAGCTGATCAGTCGGCTGATTGCCGGAATCTGCGCTTGCACCTGCGTCAGCATTTCCAGATAAGGTGACACCTTGGCATTCATATGTTTAGCAGCCAAAGCCATGAAAGAGTTCGATGAGACATAGCCGGCGGTCTGCGGGTCGAGTTTGACACCGGCAGACGCGGACGCCTGATTTGACCATATAAAGTAATCGGTCTCATGCATGACAAGAGTATTGTTCTTGTCTTTGGTCGCGGTGCTGTAGATGCCGGGCAGATGATCGCCGTAGAAGATAACGGTGACTGGCTTATCAACTGCATTGAGCTGGTTCAAAAAGTCCGCAGTCTCCTGATCGGTGAGGCTGATGCCCTTGGCGTAATTATCGATAGACTGTTTCTCTTCGTCGGAGAGTTGGGAAACATCGGCTTCTTTGAACTGGTTGTCCACGTAAAAATCATTGTAGGGCGCATGATTCTGCATGGTAACCAGCTGAATGAACTGGGTGTGATCATTGCTGTTGATTGAATCAAGAACGTTCTGGTACGAGGCGGCATCGCTCACATAGGGAGAACTATCGATGTGATCTTGATGTGTGATGGGAGGTTTGCTATCAAGCGAATACAACTTGCTGAAACCAAATTTCTTGTAGTTGCTATCGCGCAGATACATGTTCTTGAAGTATGGGTGGAACGCCACGGAACCATTCTTGCCGTAAGCATCATTCCATATTTGGTTGAACGTATAAGGCGTTTTCTGGTGCGGGACAAGTTCCTGATAAGGCGATTGCATGGAATTGTCGAACAACGCCAGGCTAAGGCCTGTTAATGCCTGATGTTCGATATTGGCTGTGCCTCCACCGATGCCCGGCGAGAGCATCAGGCCTGAAGTGGTAGTGCCTTCAAGGGCGTGAATATTCGGCATCGGATCTTCAGTGAGTTCAACTCCCGGCGCGCGAGTTGGGTCGGAGAATGATTCCGAAAGAATCATGACTACGGTACTGTCGGTGAGGTTATTGGCACGTGCCTCGTTAGTGGCTTGGGCGCTTTCCTTATAACGTTTAGCCAAAGCCTCCATGGTCTCTTTGTTGTAATCCTTGGGCTTATCCATGGTTTTTGCGTGTGCCAGCCGCAGAAAGTCCATGGTTGGGCCGTTATAGGTGGCGTCGACAACCGTGCTCCATAGCAGGGGATCATCGCCTAGACTCTTTGCCCACTTGTAAGACCATGAGCTGTTGACTCCCAGATTCCAAGTGAACGACCAGAGCAGAGTAACGCTGAGTACCGCGGCAATGATGCGTGTGCAATTGCCGATGATGGTCTTGGTATTGCGGAATGGGCGCCACCAGTGAAATGGAATCACGCAGCGGCGGCCATCGATAAGCTGCAATGCCAAGCAGATAATAGTCAGCCAGATAAGCATGGTAATGGTGCCGTCGACCAGTGGCTGGCTGTCTTTAGGGATGAATGATGTGATTTCCCCACCGTTGCCGCTGGAGAGGAATCCCAAATCAGAAGGAATGATGGGTTCGTTTCGCAGATCGACCTTAATGCTATTCGCCACAGCGTAGGTTGACGTGATGATGGCAAATACCACTGTTGCCACCCAGAACCGGTTCAAGACAAATATCAGTACGAGGTATACCATGCCTAGTACTAGGAAGTTGAGCAGCCAGACGTAGTTGTGTTCCATCCACATCTGGGCAACGAATTTCGTCAGCTGCCCAGCCGCGCTATTGAACATTTTGGTGGTGTCATCTACTGCATCCGGATCGGCATATGTGGGTTCCTCGTACATGCTCCATTGGATGAACAGCACTGCTGCGGCGTCAACCATTACCATGACCACTACGTACAACGTGTAGGGGCAGCGGGGGCGCTTTTTCAATAGTGTGCGCAAGAAAGATATGGCTTTGGCCAGCATGACCATGGGCTTTGAAGCCATCAATATGCTAAAGTTCAACGCGAAAGGCAGCGGCAATTTGTTGCTCTGCTGATCGTCATTCTGTTTTGAGGGAACAGCTGGGACTTCAGTTTTTTCCATATCCGTGCCAGACTCTTGCGCTGAAGGTTCCTGGTCGTTTTGGATGTCGTCCACTCTGCTCGCTCATTTCTATAAACAACGTACTTGAGCATTGTAATAAGAAGCCCAAGATAAAGTCATCCCTAAATGTGCTGTGGCGAATTATGTTGGGATTGACCAGGTATTGGTAGGCCCTTGCGGTGTGCGTGTGCGGTAGACTGTGGACGAATGACCGGAAGGTAGGGCGTTATGAAGCATGTGGCACATGTCTTGAAGGGGACTGCGTGCAATATTTTTATCTTCCTGGTGTTGTTCGCGCTGCAGGCCTGTATGTTCATCGTCCAGGTTGGCCCTCTTACTATTCCAGATCCTGATATGCATCCGTTGTCCACGTACGCATTGGCCACAGGACAATCGTTGAATCCTGTTGCAAAGGGAAAGGATACGCACGGCAACACCGTCAAGCAACAGTCCATTGAGGGTGATTCGCGTTTGCTGACGATTCCAGGATTCGCGAACGTTCTGATTGTCGAGTCAATCAGTAGGGCGACGCAGGGCGACTCGTCGCGGGAAACGCAGCAAAGTGCTGATGATGTGATGGCTGATCACATCGTTGTGCCGGATGGGACACACACCAATCGCTCTAACGCGTATTTTCCGCTTGATTACTTGCCCCAAGCCATTGGCCTGAAAATCGCCATGCTGGTGAATTTGCCACCGTACGCGCAGTGGCAGGCGGCACGAATATCCAACAGCATTCTGTATGCGATTATGGGGTGCTTTGCCATTGCGCTGTTACCGCGTTGGAAATCGCTGATGGCGTTGCTATTAGTTATTCCACCGGTGGCGTTTGTGGCATCGAGCCTGATGATTGATGGCATGATTGTGGCACTTTCGGCTTGCATGGTGGCGGCTATTGCGGCGGCTGCTGAGGGCAAACGTTTGATTTCTCTTCCGCACACTGTGGTTTTGGGGGTGCTGGCGTGGGCCTTGGCGTGTGAAAAACTTCCCTATGCGTTTGTGGCGGTTGCTGTGCTGTTCCTACCTTCTGCGGTGATGACTGTGCGCCGCAAGCTAGAATTTGTGGGGATTGCGGCGGTTCTGACAGGAGTGCTGTATCTTCCGTGGAGCGTACTGTTCGGTAGCTCGTTGGCGCAGGTGGACGTATCACATAATGTGAGTGTTGCATTGTCTCATCCGATACTCACTATTGGCAAAATAGTGCATTCCATGCTGTTCCTCGGGACTTTTGCTTATCTGCCGACTTGGTATGTTGCAGTGGCGGCCGTTTTGGGGTTGGTCTGGTTGGCAGCAGTGGCCTATACGGTGAAGCAGCACTGGACGGGTCAGGTGACACTGGCCTCATGGGCAGGAAGACATCGATTCCTGGTCTTAGGTCTCGTAATAGCGGCTGCTGAGATAGCAGCGTTTGTGCTCTTCGTGGGGCTTACCTGGAATGACCTGGCGTCTATGAGTAGGTTTGAGGTCTTTGAGGGAATCCAAGGCCGTTATGTGCTCCCGATATTGCCGGTATTCCTGTTGGGACTAGTCGTAGTTGACAATAGGAATGGAAGGCAGCCCGCTCTAGCCCACTGAAGGCGAGGGTTTGCTGGGCTCAGTGACTTTTCTACTTCATCGAGTGGATGCGGTTATCGTATACGACATTTTCGCAGGAGCGAATCGTGGCAAGTACCGCGCATTTCAGGCGTTCGCCGATGCTCAGCTTGCTGATCAGGGCGCGCATGGTGGCCACGTCATCGAGATGG
>JAIJJM010000103.1 GCA_022728415.1 Collinsella sp.
CGAACTCGGAGAGCCACCCCGGCAGGCGCGTGCGGGCGATCTGCGCCCCCGCCTCCGAGAGAGCGCCCATCACCCCAGAAGGTCACCCAGCACGGCCGCACCGGTTTTGATGATCCCGAAGACGAAGAACGGTAGAAGCATCGCGAGCAGTGCGTCCATGCGCGGATTGATCGTCTCCGGGATCTTCGGGCTGCCGAAGAACAGCGTCCCGTCGGGCGCGAGGTAGTCGATGAGCGGGTACTCCGGCCCGCAGCTGTACAAATCATCCCCCCAAGTCGCCCAACTCGGCTGCAAGGTGTCCCGCAGGACAACTTCCTCACCCGTCTGCTCGCACACGTATATCGGCGTGCCCAAGAACAGCGAGTCGTCATGCTCCGGATCGCCCGTTGTCGCGCCGCGCCACTGCCTCGGGTTCTCCTCGCGCCAGCGGAGGGTCCCGTCCTCGTCACGCTCGAGTCTTTGGAAGACGTAACGGAGCCGCGTGTAACCCCGGGCCCGGAGCTTGCGGTCGAGCAGAAAGCCTTTGATGTCTCCCATGAGCACGACCAGACAGAGAGCTGCGAGAAAGACGCTTGTGACGAGTCCCATCAGCATGTCCACGGCAGCCCCAACCTCTCGGACGAGATCATTTCACATTAATCATAGAGGACGTGAGCCACGGGCGAAAAGAGCACCGAGACGCGTTTACGGAACGCTTACCGGAACGCACGAGTGAGCGGCGCAGACGGGTGGCGACGCCGCGCCACGCTTTACTCCACATTAACCATCTAGAAAAACGCCATACGGAGACCGCTGACACGCCCATTGGGCTCGATTCGAGTTTCACGGACCCAGAAACGACCCCGTTTCCCTCGGGGACAAATTCCGCGCGTCTACTCACTCGGGATGCTGTCAAGGCGGCGTCAATGCGTTCGACCTACACCTTCTCGCTTTTCGAGGCTTCGTCTGTAAGACCATCGGAATCGATACGGAATCGATCGGCATACCATTCATCCGAAGCAATCACCTTATGGAGCATCTGGAGATGCAGGTCGACATAGTGGCAGAACGCCTTGCCGCATTCCACGAGAGGCGCATTGTTTCTCTCGTTGGGCTCGGCTCCAAAATTAAACTCGACCTCATAGCCCTCCCCAGGCACACCCATGCTCGGCAGAATATCAGTGGAGAAGTGAACGGATCCAGACGTCACCTTGTATACATCTTTTACCTTTGAATCGTACTTCTCGAGTAAGTCTTGAAGTCTTCCATCGGACATCTTCTCACCCGAAAAATCTATCAGCTTGTTCACAGGCACACCTTGAAACACCTGCTTGAGAAAGTCATCCTGGTCTTCGGCAGCGAATAACGCGAATGTCCGCAGGCAGACTCCAACCTGTGCGCGGAGAAGCTGGGCGACGCAAACAAGATTCCTCGACTCGAGCATGGAGATGAATCCGTCTATCAGTCTCATCGCATACTCAAAGGAGGATGCCAGATATAGGTCCCATTGGGTAAAGTCGCCGTTCATGAAGGGAATCACTGCATTGCGCTCGGCGACTCTCAAGGCACTCAGGCTTTGGAAATGACGAAGCTGCTTCCTATAGAAGCGATCACCAACCGTACTCGCACAGAACTTATGGCGACGGCGAGCCATTTGTCGGCGTTAGGCCCGCACATTATTAGATGTCGCCAGCAGAGTCGAGGTCTGCCTCAATCTTGGCACGGCGCCTTTTCGCCGAGAAGTACGCTGCGCACAGGGTGGCAAATGTGACAATGGCGACTACCAGGCCGAAGTACGCGCCCGTAGCCAAGTTCGCCACCCAAAAGACACTTTCGAGCGGCACAATCTGTGCCTCTGCAACACAGCGCATCACCGCAAGGACAAGTGCGCTCGTGACCCCGCTGATACCGCAGACGAGCAGGAAGTATCCAACAGGAAGATGCTCGGTTTGCCCAAAACGGTTGGTATCGACATAGCCCTTTCGCGTTTGCAGCACCGCACAAATCAGCATCACGATAACGAGCCACGCATACCATGGCAGCCTCAACCGGTGTTACAAAGAGGTGCGGCTTTCGGTGGCGTTGCTGTGAACCCACGCAACCTGTCGAGCTATAGTCTGATAGAAAAGAATCATCAGCATGCCAAACGAAAGCAGCACGAAGCCAATCTTGTAGATCTTCGCGTTCTCTGCTTCCAAGCGCTCATCCTTTGGGCCTGCATACTCACGCCACTTTTGCACGATTTTAAGATCTTCAAATTTCATAGTGGCCTCCTAAAGAGCGTTAGGGTCGGCTTTAATCCCGTCGTCCCAAAACAAGTCGTTCAACGTAACGCGCAGCGCTTGGCAGATTGCCACGCACAGGTTGAGCGTGGGATTGTAGCCACCGGCCTCGATCAGGCCGATGGTTTGACGCGTAACGCCCACGGCCTGGGCTAAGTCGGCTTGCGAAAGGCCAGCCGCCGCACGCGCAGCCTTCATGCGTAGGTTCTTTTTGCCCGGCATAAAGTTCCTTTCGTGATATCGGACAGATATCCGTTGCAACATGACAGAAATATATTGCATTTATCGGATAATGTCAACTATACACGTCATTATGAAAACAATGTCCGCCATCGCCATACGGCATAGTGATTTCGATTCGCTTTTCAATCTTACTCGGACAAAACCGAGTCGGTTTTATCCGAGCAAACTTGGGCATAAACTGATTCATGCGCTACAATTTACTCGGACAAAACCGAGTCGGAAGGAACCGAGTAAGTGGAATTCATTGGCAGGGAGCATGAACTCGCCCGTATTAAGAAAACGCTCAAGGCGCCCGAGCAGCGCAATGTTCTCGTTTACGGCAGGCGTCGCGTCGGCAAAAGCGAACTCATCAAGCAGGCGCTAATCGATTTGTCAGACACCACAACGGTCTACTACGAGTGCCGCCAAACCTCCGAGGCGGACAACCTTGAAAGCCTTTCCGCCCTTGCCGCTGAAGCGCTGGGGTTTCCGCCGCTCGCTTTCACGGGCATCCGCGAACTCATCGAATTTCTGTTTGCCCAGGCCAAGGACAAGAACTTCGTACTCATTCTCGACGAATACCCTTACTTGAGAGATGCGGTTAAAGGCTTAGACAGTATCCTTCAGACTTCAATCGACACCCATAGGGAAGACTCACGATTAAGCATCGTTCTGTGCGGATCCTACGTTGAGATCATGAAATCCCTCATCGAACATGCGAGCCCCCTTTACGGACGAATCGACCTTACGCTCGAGCTTAAGCCCATGGACTACTTTGACGCCGCGAAGTTCTATCCCGCATTCTCGTCCGAAGACAAGGTGCGGCTCTACAGTGTTTTTGGCGGCATTCCCTTTTACAATCGCCTCATCGATCAATCCCAAAGTGTGCGCGACAACATCATCGAGCTCGTCACAGAACCCGGAGCCCGCTTAGAGAGCGAAGTTCCGTCCTATCTCGGCGCCGAAATCTCTAAGATGACCAACGCCAACGAAGTTTTCGGGGCTCTCGCACAAGGTTACTCACGCTGGGGAGATGTGCTGGCGCAGTCGCACGTCTCGAGCGGCCCCGCCATGGCAGACGTGCTCGACAAGCTCATCTCGCTCGAGATCGTCCAAAAGCGTGCGCCCATCAACGACCCTACGAACAAGCGCAAGTCCGGCTACTTTGTGGTGGACCCGCTTTCGCTCTTTTACTATCGCTACATCTTTCGAAATGCCTCCGCGCGTCAGCTGCTCGACCCAGAAGTCTTTTATGATCGCCATGTCTCCCAAGACTTCGAGGAAAACTACGTCCCGCATATGTTCGAAGAAATTTGTCGCCAATACCTCGTACGACAAAACAGATCCGGCATGGTCGAGCCAGCCTTCGACGCCATAGGCAAGTACTGGTACGACGACCCCGTAAACAAAACGAGTGGTGAATTCGATGTGGTAACGCAAGACCCCGACGGTTACGCATTCTACGAAGCCAAGTTCCGCAAATCTCCCATCACTCAAAAGATGGTTGATAAGGAAATCGCTCAGGTCGAGGCAACGGGGCTAACATGCCATCGCTACGGCTTCTTCTCACGCTCCGGTTTTGAAGCCGACAAGAGCGACCGAACCATCTTCATCGACCTGTCGCAGATGTTTGAGTGAACATGATTCTTAGTGCAGCAGTTGGCTGAAATCGTGTCACCCATAATCGTTCGATTTTGTTTAGTGCATCTACGCCGCTATTAAATAAAACGCATCTGTATCTAAATCTGTTCAACAATGCCGCGTTATAGCCCAATGCCTCAGCTTAATCTTCGAACGCGCGTTCGATGGATTTCGTGTTGGGTGGAATCGCCCACGGGCTGGGCTATGCTACCTTGACTATCTATATGACTTAAACGCAGCAAAGGAGCACCGAGAGAGCGAGTATGGCAAAAAACACCGCAAACTATGGTAATGACAGTATCCGCCAACTCAAGGACGAGGAGCGCGTACGCCTGCGCCCCGCCGTCATCTTTGGCTCGGACGGCCTCGATGGTTGCGCGCACGCCGCCTTCGAGATCCTGTCCAACGCCGTTGACGAGGCGCGCCAGGGCTACGGCAAGCTCATCACCCTCACCGCCTTTCGCGATGGCTCTATCCAGGTAGAGGATAACGGCCGCGGCTGCCCACTCGATTGGAACCCCTCCGAGAAGCGCTTTAACTGGGAACTCGTCTTTTGCGAGCTCTACGCCGGCGGCAAATACAACAACAACCAGGGTGGCGACTACGACTTCTCGCTCGGCACCAACGGCCTGGGCTCCTGCGCGACCCAGTACGCCTCCGAATACATGGACGTCACAGTTTGGCGCGATGGCAACAAATACTCCCTGCACTTTAAGAAGGGCAAGGTTGTCGGCGCCAAAAAGAAGGCTCTCGAGATTGAGCCCAGCGACGAGGACCGTACCGGCACCACCATCAAGTGGCGCCCCGATCTTGAGGTCTTTACCTCGATTAGCATCCCCCACGATTGGTATCGCGAGACTATGCGCCGTCAGGCCGTGGTCAACGCCAACGTGACCTTCCGTCTGCGCATAGAGGGCGACGACGGCGAGTTTTCCGAAGAGGATTTTTGCTATCCCAAGGGCATTGAGGACTACGTGCTCGAGAAGGTCGGTACCGACTACCTCACCGAGCCTTTCTTTATCGAGGCCGACCGCCGCGGTCGCGACCGCGAGGACCTGCCCGACTACAATGTAAAAATCACCGCATGCATGTGCTTCTCGCGCACCTTCATGATGCAGGAGTACTACCACAACTCATCGTGGCTCGAGAACGGCGGCTCACCCGAGAAGGCGGCCCGCAGCGCTCTGACCAGCGCCATCGATGCCTACATTAAGCAACAGGGCAAATACAACAAAAACGAGAGCGGCATTAAGTGGCAAGACGTCCAGGACTGTCTGGTACTGGTGACCAACTGCTTCTCCACCCAGACGTCCTACGAGAACCAGACCAAGAAGGCCATCAATAACCGCTTTATCCAGCAGGCCATGACGGCCTTCTTTAAGGAGCGCCTCTCGACCTACTTGATCGAGAACAAAGACGCCGCCAACAAGATCGTGGAGCAGGTGCTCATCAACAAGCGCTCGCGCGAGAACGCCGAGAAGACGCGCCAGAGCATCAAGACCAACCTGCAGCAGAAGACCGACATGGCTAACCGCGTGCAGAAGTTCATCGACTGCCGCTCCAAGGACAAGAGCCGCCGCGAGATCTACATCGTAGAGGGCGACTCGGCAGCAGGCGCCATTCGCACCTCGCGCGATGCCGAGTTCCAGGGTGTTATGCCCGTCCGTGGCAAAATCCTCAACTGCCTAAAGGAGGACTACCCGCGCATCTTTAAGTCCGACATCATCATGGACCTCATGCGCGTGCTGGGCTGCGGCGTGGAGATCAAGGACAAGCGCATCAAGAACCTTGGCGCCTTTGACCTGGACAACCTCAACTGGAACAAGGTCATTATCTGTACGGACGCCGATGTCGACGGTTATCACATCCGCACGCTCGTGCTCACCATGCTCTATCGCCTGGTGCCCACACTTATCGACGAGGGTTACGTGTATATCGCCGAGTCGCCGCTCTACGAGATCAACTGCAAAGAGAAGACCTACTTTGCCTACACCGATCTCGAGAAGAACGGCATCCTCAAGGAGATCGGCGACCAAAAGTGCTCCATCAACCGCTCCAAGGGTCTTGGTGAGAACGACCCGGACATGATGTGGCTCACTACCATGAACCCCGAGACGCGTCGCCTGATCAAGGTGGAGCCCGAGGACGTCACCAAAATGGAGACCATGTTCAACCTTCTGCTGGGCAACGACGAGGCGGGCCGCAAGCGCCATATCTCCGAGCACGGCAAGGAATATCTAGACCAGCTGGACCTGCAGTAACAGCAAATCGATAACGACGGCCCATAAGAAGTTCAAGAGGAAATCGTGGCAAAGAAGAAGACGAAGAACCAGCCAAAGAAAAAGCAGGTCAACGCCGAGAATGTCATCGGCCTGCACTCCGAGGTCACCGACCAGCCGATCACACAGACGCTCGAGGTCAACTACATGCCCTATGCGATGAGCGTCAACGTCTCGCGTGCGTTCCCCGAGATTGACGGCTTTAAGCCCTCGCACCGCAAGCTGCTCTACACCATGTACAAGATGGGTCTGCTCAAGGGCGAGCGCCAGAAGAGTGCCAATATTGTGGGCCAGACCATGAAGCTCAACCCGCACGGCGATGCCGCGATCTACGAGACGATGGTGCGCTTGGCCACCGGCAACGAGGCGCTGCTCGCCCCCTTCGTGGAGTCGAAGGGCAACTTTGGTAAGTACTATTCGGGCGACCTGAGCTACGCCGCCTCGCGTTATACCGAGGCCAAGCTCTCCCCCATCAGCGCCGAGATCTTCAAGGACATCGACAAGGACCCGGTCGACTTCGTCGACAGCTACGACGGCGCCATGAAGGAGCCGCGCCTGCTGCCCACCACGTTCCCCAACATCCTTGTCTCGGCCAATAAGGGCATCGGCGTCGCCATGGCGTCCGACATCTGCGGTTTCAACCTCAACGAGGTCTGCACCGCCACGATGCACTACCTGCAGGATCCCGACTGCGACCTGCTCGAGTACATGCCCATGCCCGACTTCTCGACCGGCGGCGAGATCATCTACCGCCGCGAGGAGATGGAAAAGATCGTCGAGACCGGCCTGGGCAGCTTCCAGATCCGCTCCCGCTGGCGCTGGATTCCCGAAGAGCGCATCATCGAGGTCTACGAGATCCCCTAC
>JAIJJM010000104.1 GCA_022728415.1 Collinsella sp.
GAATCGTATGACGGTATCGATGCGGCCGCGCTGGACGGTTTCGTGCGCCAGCGTTTGGAGGAGTAGAAATAGGCCGATTGTATCGGCATTGCATTCCAGTGTGTCGCAAGTATTTGCAATGTTTATATCAACCATTTGATGTCTGTTTTGACAAACTTCTGAAACGTTATAGAATTGTTGCCAACGAAGAAATCTGAAACGTTCTAGAAAAACCGGCGCACAGCAGCGTCGGTTGACTGGTTTTCCGCTCCGGCAAAGCATGCCCGAGTATTTTCTATGGCCAGTTTCTGAAATGTTACAGAAAAAGAAGATGAGGTCCAAGGGAGGTCATCATGACGGCAATTCAGGAAGCCGTTCCCGCCGCAGCGGGGGCAGCGCAAAGCCGTGGGGGAGAGGTGAGCAACGCGGCTGCGGCAGCCGGCAAACGTGTTCGTGCCCGCAAGCACAGCGGCGCATCGCAGAACTCATGGCAAAGCAAGCTGCGCCCCTACCTGTTCATCGCCCCGCTGGTCATTCTCTCCGGCGTCTTCATCTACTACTGCATCGGCTTCACCGTGGCCACATCCTTCACCGACTGGGACGGCATCTCCAGTGAGATGGACTTCATCGGCCTGAAGAACTACACCAAGCTGCTCGCTCCCGGCTCCGTGTTCTGGACGGCCTTGATGAATAACATCATCTTCATGGTCGTCACCGTGGTCATCCAGGCCGGGCTCGGACTGCTGCTCGCGGTGATCCTCAAGGAGCGCCTGCGCGGTTCCAGCTTCTTCAAGGCGATCTTCTTCATGCCCATCGCCATGGCCCCGGTCATCATCGCCGCCATCTTCCGCATCATCATGGATCCGAACGTCGGTGCCATCAACGAGGCCCTGCGCTTCCTGCACTTGGACTTCCTGGCCCAAAGCTGGCTTGGCGATCCGCACATCGCCCTCTACTCGATCTGTGCCATCAACATCTTTGAATGGATGGGCTTCTCGATGATCATCTACTACGCCGGTCTGATGTCTATCTCCGATGACATCTACGAAGCCGCCAAGATCGACGGCTGCGGATTCTGGAACACCCTCTTCCGCATCACCATTCCGAACCTGTCCGGCACCACCAACACGCTTATCCTGCTTGGCATCGTCGGCTCGCTGAAGACCTTCGATATCGTCATCCAGACCACAGGCGGCGGCCCTGGCCGTTCCACCGAATTCCTGAACACCTACCTGTACAAGGCCGGCGTGCAGCAGTTCAACGGCGGTCTGTCCGCGGCCATCGGCGTGATGGTCCTCATCATCGCCGTGATGCTCTCCCTGATTCAACTTGCCTTCAACAAGCGTGCCAACAACTAACGAGAGGACGTCATCATGAAGCGTAAAACCAGTGCGACGGTCATCATGTACACCGTCCTCGTATTCTTCTTCGTCATCTGGATTTTCCCGATTTACACGGCAATCACCAAGTCCCTGCAGGCAGGCGGCTGGAACAGCTACCTGTCCGTGATCAACAATAAGGACGTGCACTACTTCCGCGTGGTGTTCAACAGCTTTTTCATCTCCGTGGTCACCGCCGTGATCGTGGTGGTCATCACCTCGCTCGCCGGCTACGCCTTTGCCAAGATGAAGTTCACCGGTTCCCAGGTGATCTACGTGCTGCTGCTCGCCTGCATGGCCGTGCCGATTGCCTCCGTGACCATGCCGCTGTTCTTCACCATCAAGACATTCGGCCTGACCAACACCTACCTCGGCATGATCATCCCGTTGGTGGCGTTCAACGCCCTGCAGATGCTGTTGCTCTGGCGCAACTACTTCAACGGCGTGCCAGACGAAATCATCGAAGCCGCCCGCGTGGACGGCTGCGGTTCCCTGCGCATCTGGGCTCGTATCTTGATGCCTATCTCCACCCCGATGATCGCCACCACCGGCGTGCTGACCTTCGTCTACTCCTGGAACGAATACCTGATTCCGTTGCTGCTCATCCGCGACGAATCCAAGTATCCGGTCACGCTGGCCTCCACCTACTTCATGGAGACCCGCAGCCAGACGCCGGAGATGGTGGCCCAGGAATACGCCGCCCTGATTCTGATGACGATTCCGTCCATCATCGTCTACCTGATCAGCCAGAAGTGGCTGCAGTCCGGCATCACCGCCGGCGCCGTCAAGAGCTGAGGTGACCCAAAATGACCGCAACCATCAGCAACGGTGTATCCGCCAGCTACAGCCCTGCGGAAGACGAGCTCGGCGCAGCTGACCCCACCGCCTTGCTTGCCGAATCTGGCGATTTGAAGCCGCTGGCCGAACGCACTTATACGAATCCGGTTCCATATGCGGACGGTAAGTCCCATACCGCGCCCGACCCGTTCGTGCTCAAATACCGCGACCTCTACTACTGCTATGCCACCGACGAGCACGGCATTCTGGTCTCCACCTCACCGGACATGGTGCACTGGACCTCACATGGATTCTGCTACACCGAAGCCGGACGCAGAAACTTCTGGGCCCCATCGGTGATTCTCATCAACGGCGTCTTTCACATGTACTTCTCGAATATGCCGGCCGAGGAGACCGACACCCACACGGAAATCATGCGTGTGGCCGTGAGCGAGGATCCGCTCGGCCCGTTCGAAAAGAAAGCGGAGCTGTTCAACACCTTCGCCATCGACTCCCAAGTGGTCTATGGCGATGACGGCCAGTTGTACTTGCTTTACGCCGACAATCAGGTCACCGGCCTGAGCGATGACCGGCCCGGAACCTCCGTGATGATCGATCGCCTTGTGACCCCGTATTCGCGTGAGAACAAACCGCGCCCGCTCATCGTGCCCACCATGGACGAGGAGATCTTTGCCCGCAACCGTTTCGGCGATGGCCGCGACTGGCACACCGTAGAAGGCGCCACATACTTCGCCTACCGTGACCGCGCGTTCATCACCTACTCGGCCAACGCCTACGAGCATGAGGACTACTTCGTCGGATACTCGTACGCACAGCTGCCGAATAAGCAGGCCGACGCCCACATCGATCAGCTCGATTGGACGAAACAGCTCAACGAGAACCGCTTCGATCCGCTGCTTATCCGCAGCCCAAAGGTTGAAGGCACGGGCCACAACTCCATAGTCAAAGCGCCCAATGCCGTTGATGACTGGATTGTCTACCACGGCCGTAACGCCGATGACGAGCTGTATGTGGGCACCGAACAGCGCGTAATGCGCATCGACCCGCTGTACTACGCCGAAGGAGGGCTCGACACCCCAGGACCTACCGCCGCCGCTCAAAGCGCACCGCTGTATGGCACTGTGCATGATGATTTTGCGGATGGCCTGAACGCCGGATGGTCGGTTATTTCCGGCGCGGCCCACACCGAATCCGATGTGGACGGTCACGCGCTTGTTGCCGACGAATCCAGTGTATTCATCGCTGTGTCGGGCAAATCGTCCGCAACCCAAGTGATTGACGTCTGGGCCAAAGCTCCCGTCACCCCACTGGGCGCACGATTCGGTATCGTGGTGCGGTACCAGGATGCCAACAACCTCACCAAACTCGAGGTGGATGCTGGCCGTCAGGTAATTAGCGTGGTCGATGTGATCGGCGGCGTTGCCTCCGAACGCGTGACCAATGCCGACCTCCATGACTTCGATTCCCATGCCTGGCATGAGTACCGGCTTGAGCGCCGCTACTGCAGGCTGGAGATCCGCATTGATGGCCGTTTCGCCGCGTCCTGCACCATCAGTGATAAGCCCGGTCGGGCGGGATTGTTCTCGTTGCGAACGGGGGCCGCGTTCAGCGCATATGCGGCCACTGAACATGTGAATCTGTGGGGTGCCGGATTGCGGGATCTCGGTCGAGAATTGCATGCTGACCGCCGACTCGTCATCGACGGCGGCGTGAGGTCCAGCGGCGTGTGTCCGGTAACACTCGAACTGGCATACCCGCTGGTCAGCAACCGTTTCGTCCTTGATTTCGCTGGGCAGACGAGCCGTGGGCAGGCGCTGTTGTCTCTTGGCGAATACCGTTTGTCCGGCACGGCATCATCCGTGGAGTTCATGCGCAACGGCAAGTCTCTGCCTTCCACCCCGGAGCCGGCCAGGCTGCGTGTCTTTGAAGACAACGTCCGCCGTGACCGTTCGGGCCGAGCCGTGCTCACCATCCGTATCGAAGCTCTGAACGGCACGATGCGACTGCACCTACGTGGCAAAACCTGGCAGGTGCCGTTTGCGGACAATGCGGCCCGTGCCCGTATCACTCTTGATCGCGCATCCCTGACCGGATACGAGAGGACATCGCTGGAATCCAGCATCGAGGAAAGGAGTGCGTCCGGCAATTGAGCCAACATCAGCCGCACATATCGGGTGTGGCTGGCTTCGCCATCCAATTCCGATGATCTTCCACAACGAAGTGAACCAATAAGAGAAACAAGGAAAATAAGGAGAACAATCATGTTGAACATGAAGAAGGCGATCGCCGCAGTGGGCGCTCTCGCTATGTCTGCAGGTCTGCTTGCCGGATGCGGTTCGGGCAGCGGCGGCTCCGATGAGGGAGTCGGTACCAAGGACAGCCCGGTTGAGCTGACCTTCTGGACCTGGCAGCCTACCGATGCCCAGTGGAAGTCGATTTACGCCGCCTTCCAGAAGAAGTACCCGAATATCAAGATCAACTGGTGGCGTACTTCTGAAATGGCCGACTACCAGAAGAAGCTGCAGACCTCGATGGCCGGCGGCGAAGGCCCGGATGTGTTCGGTGTGCAGGCCGGTTCCACTGTGGAACAGTACGGCCGTTTCGCCGACGATATGAAGGAGCTGGCCGACAAGTACATGCCCGGCTGGGATTCCAAGGTGGCCGAGGGCGCCGTGGCGCAGACCACCAACAAGGATGGCAAGATGGTGGCCATGCCGACCATCACCTCCGGCTCCGAATACATCCTGTACAACAAGACGCTGCTTGACGAGCAGGGCATCAAGGTGCCCACCACCTACGACGAGCTCGTGGCTGCCAACAAGGAACTCAAGGCCAAGGGTCTGATGCCGCTGGCCCTCGGCGCCAAGGATGGCTGGCACCTCGACGATATCTTCGTGTGGCTGTCCAACCAGTACGGCGAAGGTGACGTGTACAAGGCCGCCGAAGGCAAGGCCAAGTTCACTGATGAGACCTTCGTCAAGACCATGAAGGCTTGGAAGCAGATGATCGGTGATGGTCTGTTCCAGGATGGTGCAGTTGGTACTGCGACCTACCCGGATGCTCGCGACAACTACTTCTACGCCCGCAAGTCCGCTTTCTTCCCGACCGGCTCCTGGCACGTTTCCGCCGTGCTGCCGAACGATGAGACCAAGGGCACGGCCGTTGAGAAGGACGAGCTAGGCATGATGGAATTCCCGCAGGTGGGAGACAAGGCTACCGGCCCGACCACTGGTGTGGACTTCGGCCTGAGCGTGAACAAGGACTCCAAGAAGAAGGAGGCCGCCATGAAGTTCATCGAGTTCATGACCACCGGCGAAGGCCAGCAGGAGTGGATCAACACGCTGCAGGGTGCTCCGGTCGACAAGGACATGAAGGTCGAAGTGCCGTCTGACGCCACGGAATCCGCCAAGGCCAGCATCGATTTGGTGACCAAGGGCCAGGCCTCTTCCAAGCTTGAGCGCAAGCTCACCTCCCAGGAGCTCAACGACGAGATCGGTGTGCAGATGCAGAACATCTACACCGGCGACGCCACCGTTGACTCCGCGCTGAAGGCCATTCAGCAGGTCAACGAATCCATCGAAAGGTGAGCCTATAGATAGGAATATCGCATAGTTTCTACTCCTCGAGTGGGCCCGTCCGGTACGAATTCTCGTTGTCTGGCGGGCCTTCTTTGTTGGTTTGCCGAAGTGGCCCTGATTTATTACCGTCGGCGGAGTCTGTTGACGGTTGCAGCGGGAGTCGTGGGCGGCGTGTCGGACCCGTCCCTGCTAGCGGGGCTGTCGGCAAGGCCGACTGGGGGTGATTCTGCGGACGCCTAAGCGAAACGGCCTGCGGGGGCGATATCCCACATGGTTTATGCTGGAAACACACATCTGAAACGTTCGACAACCAATATGGCGACGTGGATGGTGCCATGCCGAGTGGTTGATGGACTGAATATAAGGGGGCGCTATGGTTGCGAGTTCGCGCAAGGCGACGCTGCACGATGTGGCGAAACGTGCGCACGTGTCCGTGGCATCAGTGTCCAATTACCTCAACGATTACCCCTATATGAAGCCGGCCACGCGCGAACGTATCCAGCAGGCCATTGACGAGCTGGGCTATGTGACCAACCAGCAGGCTCGCAATTTGCGTTCCGGCCGCACAGGACTCATCTCATTGTCTCTGCCGGATTTGAACCAGATTTACTTTTCCGAACTGGCCGAAGAGATGATCACGCGGGCACGGGAATATGGATACCGCATCATCATCGAATCGACCGGAAACGACCGCCAGCGCGAGATCGAGAGCGCACATGCCATGGCCAGCAATATGACCGATGGACTTATTTTGAGCCCCACGGCCATGCGGGCGGAGGATGTGGCCGAGCTCGAGGGCGACTACCCGCTGGTAGTGCTGGGCGAGCGTATCTTCAACGCACCTGCGCCGCACGTGGTGATGCCCAATGAATTGGGCGCCCAAGCCGCTACCACGCATCTGCTGGAGGCCGGATGCCGCACCGTCGCCGTGGTGGGCGGAACGTTGGACGAATCCGTGCCGTCCTCTCGTTCGATGCGAACCAAGGGGTATCTCAGCGCCTTTGCGGAACGTGGAGTGACGCCTGATCTGAACCTGATCCGCGAGTGCGGCGAATGGACCAGTGCCGAGGGCGCTCAGGCGGTACGTGAGATGTATGCGCAGGGCATTCGACCGGATGGCATTTTTGCGCTGAATGATTTGCTGGCGATGGGTGTTATCAGTCAGCTGCGGGAAATGCGCGTGCGAGTGCCGGAAAGCGTGCGTGTGGTGGGCTTCGATGATATCGATGAGGCTAAGTACACGATTCCCTCGCTGACCACTGTGGATCCGCAGCGCGCGCGTATTGCTGAGATTGCCATCACGTCGATTCTTGATCAGGTCAAGACGGGGGCTCGGGCGCCGAGGCGGCGTATTGATGTGGAGTATTCGTTGCGTTACCGCGCTTCCTCGCCGCAGGTGTAGCAGTTGTGTTAGCCGGCTGGTAGGGTATTTGACGGTTTGCATATAACTGTCTGGTTCATTGGGCTGGCAGCTCAATACAAGATTTAGGACTCATAGGAAACACATGGGCTTCGTTAATTTCATCCT
>JAIJJM010000105.1 GCA_022728415.1 Collinsella sp.
CGAGAAGTATCTGCTGATGCGCGCCGATGACATCTACGCCGTTGTCGAGGCCTAGTCTCGTCGGAATCTCTGATTCGTCTTTGAACACGGCCGCCGCATAGGACTCGGAAGCGGCGACGCGAGTCACATTTCTTTTGGAGGATTACCTACCATGGCAAAGAACATTACGTTCAACACCGATGCCCGCGCTAAGCTCGCTAAGGGCGTCAACACTCTGGCCGACGCCGTTACCGTCACCATGGGCCCCAAGGGCCGCTACGTCGCTCTGCAGCGCTCGTTCGGCGCCCCGACCATCACCAACGACGGCGTTTCCGTCGCCAAGGAGATCGAGCTCGAGGACAACATCGAGAACATGGGCGCCCAGCTGGTGAAGGAGGTCGCCACCAAGACCAACGATACCGTGGGTGACGGCACCACCACCGCAACCCTGCTCGCCCAGGCCATCGTCAACGACGGTCTGCGCAACGTCGCCGCTGGCGCCAACCCGCTGGCCATCCGTCGCGGCATCGACAAGGCCGTTAATGCCGCCGTCGCCGAGATGAAGAAGCAGGCCAAGCCGGTCGAGACCAAGGAGCAGATCGCTTCCGTCGGTACCATCTCCGCCGGCGACCCCGAGGTCGGCGAAAAGATCGCCCAGGCCATGGAAGTCGTGGGCAAGGACGGCGTCATCACCGTCGAGGATTCCCAGACGTTCGACATTACCATCGACACCGTCGAGGGCATGCAGTTCGACAAGGGTTACGTCTCGGCGTACTTCGTCACGGACAACGATCGCATGGAGGCCGTGATGAAGGATCCCTACATCCTCATCACCGACCAGAAGATCTCCAACGTCCAGGACATCATGCCTGTTCTCGAGGCTGTCCAGCGCACCGGCAAGGGCCTGCTCATTATCGCTGAGGATGTCGAGGGTGAGGCTCTGCCTACCCTCGTCCTCAACAAGATCCGCGGCGCCCTCAACGTCTGCGCCGTCAAGGCCCCGGGCTACGGCGATCGCCGCAAGCGCATGCTCGAGGATATCGCCGTCCTCACCGGCGGTCAGGCTGCCCTCGATGAGCTGGGCGTGAAGGTTGCCGACATCACCGCCGATATGCTCGGTACCGCCAAGTCAGTCACCATCTCCAAGGACAACACCGTTATCGTGGGTGGTGCCGGTTCCAAGGAGGCTATCGACGCTCGCATCGCTCAGATCAAGGGCGAGATGGAGAACACCACCTCTGACTTCGACCGTGAGAAGCTCCAGGAGCGCCTGGCCAAGCTCTCCGGTGGCGTTGCCGTCATCAAGGTCGGCGCTGCAACCGAGTCCGAGCTCAAGGAGATCAAGCACCGCGTCGAGGACGCCCTGCAGGCTACCCGCGCTGCTGTCGAGGAAGGCATTGTCGCTGGCGGCGGCGTCGCCTTCATGGACGCTGCTCCTGCGCTCGATGCTGTCGAGATCGACGACCCCGAGGAGAAGATCGGCGTCGATATCGTCAAGAAGGCTCTGACCGCTCCGGTCGCCACCATCGCCAAGAACGCTGGCTTTGAGGGCGCTGTCGTGGTCGACAAGGTTGCCGAGCTGCCTGCTGGCCAGGGTCTCAACTCTGCCAACGGCGAGTGGGGCGACATGATCGAGATGGGCGTCCTCGACCCCGTCAAGGTCAGCCGCGTCACCCTGCAGAACGCTGCTTCTGTCGCCAGCCTGATCCTCATCACCGAGGCCACCGTCTCCGATGTGCCCAAAAACACTCAGCTTGAGGACGCTATCGCCGCTGCTACCGCTGGTCAGCAGGGCGGCGGTATGTACTAAGGCCGACAAGGTCTAGAACTCCCACCGGGAATCCGGGGGCGTGACGGGGGCTTCTCTCCGGAACGTCCTCGGACATGCAAAGAGGCTCCGCTTCGCGCTTTGCGCTGCGGAGCCTCTTTGCGTCCTGCGGAATGTTCCGGAGAGAAGCCCCCGTCACGCCCCCGGATTCCCTGCGTTTACGGCCTTGAGGTCGGCTCGCGGAGAAGGACGTGGTTGATGGGAATACGCGTCCCTTTCGCTGTTTCGCGCTTTGCGCGAAAGGCGCACCACTTTGGCGTGGACGGAGAACGTGGTTGTCGCGTTGACTTGTCTCGGGCGTATTTCTGGAACGTTTCCCCCACCATAAATTACCCTTGGCATACTTGCGCGAAAGCCTGCTGGTGCTACACTTGCAATTGCTGTTTCAGGGCGGGGTGGAATTCCCCACTGGCGGTAAATCGGGCGGTGTCAAAGGGACGCCGTGGCGCAGGTAAAGTGCCTGCGGCCGAGCCGATGAGTCCGCGACCCGTGTGTGCGTTGGTTCGCACGCCGGCTGAACTGGTGAAATCCCAGTACCAACGGTTAGAGTCCGGATGAAAGAGGCAGGTGATCTTATGTCTGAACAGTCGCAGCATATCCATTTTGAGAACACAAATAGGTGGAGCACCAAACAGCTCGTTACCATGGCGTTGATGTGCGCCTTGGGCGCCCTGTTTATGTACGTGCAGCTACCCATCCTTCCTTCGGCGCCGTTTTTGACGTATGACCCGTCGCTGGTGCCGGCGATGGTGTGTGGATTTGCGTATGGCCCTGGTGCCGGCACCGCTGTTGCCGCTATGGCGATCGTTATCCATGCGCTTACCACGGGCGATTGGGTCGGTGCGCTTATGAATTTGGTTGCCACGCTGGGCTATATCCTGCCTGCGGCTATCGTCTATCAGAAGATGCGCACCTACAAGGGTGCCGTGATTGGCCTGACGCTGGGCGTTATTGCCGCTACGGTGCTTTCTATGGTCGCGAATCTGACCATTGGCGTTTGGTTCTGGTATGGCTCGGTCGACGTGATTTTGCCGCTCATGATTCCCGCCGTGCTGCCGTTCAATCTCATCAAGACCGTGCTCAACTCGGTGTTGACGCTGGCGGTGTACAAGGCGGTCTCTAATCTCATCACGCCCAAGAAGGACCAGGTCAAAGGCTGCGCATGATTGAGTGTCGGGGCGTTTCCTTTAGCTATGACGGTGCGGCACCGGCGCTCGATGGCATCGATCTGAACATCGAGGATGGCGAGTTTTTCTGCATCCTCGGCGGAAACGGGTCGGGCAAGTCGACGTTCGCCAAGCATTTGAACGCGCTGCTGCAGCCCGATACGGGAACGGTGTGCGTCAACGGCACGGACGCGTCCGATCCCGAGCTGGTCTACGACATCCGCTCGACTGCGGGCATGGTGTTCCAGAATCCCGACGATCAGCTTGTAGCGACGCTTGTCGAGGACGATGTTGCGTTTGGTCCCGAGAACTTAGGGGTTGAATCGGCCCAGATCGCACAGCGCGTGCGCGAGGCGCTGAAGGCCGTGGGTCTGGTGGGCTTTGAGCGACACGAGACCCACGCTCTCTCGGGCGGACAAAAACAGCGCGTGGCGCTTGCCGGTGTGCTCGCCATGGAGCCGCGCGTGCTCATTTTGGACGAGGCGTCCTCGATGCTCGATCCGCGCGGGCGCAAGGGCCTTATGGAGGCCTGTCACGCGCTGCACGAACGCGGCATGACCATCGTGATGATTACGCATTTTATGGAAGAGGCCGCTGAGGCCGATCGCGTTGCTGTCTTTCAAGCGGGTCGCGTTGCCATGCTCGGTACGCCCGAGGAGATCTTGACGCGGGCGGACGAGCTCGCGCGGCTGAACCTGGATATGCCGGCATCGTGCTGTCTTGGCAAGGCGCTTCGCGCGAAGGGCGTGCCCATTTGCGCACAGGTGCGCGAGGCGGATATGGTCGCCGATATAGCGCAGGCTTATGCCGAGCGGAGTAGGACAGGCATCGCCGGGCGGCCTCTCGCATCCGATCCTCGTATTCCCGACAACGTCTCCTCCGCAATCGATGGCGCAGACGCGCTGGAGCCCGTCATCGAGATTTCGCACCTTTCGTATAGCTATGCGCTGAGTGCCCGCGAGCGTCGCCGTTGGCACAAGCGCTCGGCCGCCGAGGGTGCATCGAACAAACAGGCCCTCTGGGGCAACGACCCCAGCAGCCCCTGGGCGTTGCGCAATGTGTCGCTAACGGTGCGTCGTGGCGAGTTCCTAGGCCTTGCGGGCCATACCGGTTCGGGTAAGTCGACGCTGGTTCAGCATCTCAACGGCCTGATTCGTCCCCAGGAGGGTTCCGTTTACGCGTTGGGGCTCGACCTGGTAAACAAAAAAGATGCCGCCGCGGTTAAGGCAAAGGTCGGCGTGGTGTTTCAGTATCCAGAGCGTCAGCTGTTTGCCGAGACCGTGGCACAGGACGTGGCATTTGGTCCGCATAACCTTGGCTTGTCGCAGGCCGAGGTTGCCCACCGCGTTGAGTCATCGCTCGCGCGCGTGGGCCTCGACCTGGCCACGGTGGGCGACAAGAGCCCCTTTGAGCTCTCGGGCGGGCAGCAGCGGCGCGTGGCGTTTGCTGGCGTGCTTGCCATGGAGCCCGAGGTCCTGGTGCTCGATGAGCCCATGGCGGGGCTCGATCCGGCGGCGCGCAGTGATTTCCTGGAGCTCATCGATCGACTTCACCGCGATGGCCTGACCGTTGTCATGGTTTCGCACAGCATGGATGACTTGGCCAATTGCTGCGACCGTATCGTCGTAATGAACGAAGGTGCGGTGTTTGCCGAGAGAGCCCCCGCGCAGGTGTTTGCGCATGCCGATGAGCTCAAGTCGATCGGCTTGGGTGTTCCCACTGCTCAGCGCATGGCGCTGGCGCTTGCGAAGGCAGGCGTGCCACTGCGCTTCGACGGCCTCTATACGGTTGAGTCGCTGGCAGACGAGTTGGTGGACCTGCTAATCGGTCGCTCGGACGGTCCTTCTAACGTCGCGGACATTGCTACACCCAAGACGGTCGCGCGAGAGGAGGGCTGCTAATGGAGGCGTTTTCGTTTGGAAGCTACTATCCCGGCGATAGTGCAATCCACCGCCTGGACCCGCGAACCAAGTTGCTCTTGGGCTTTGTGTTTCTGATCACGACGCTCACGGTCAGTAGCTTCCGCGGACTGGTCCCGGTCGCAATCTTCGTTGTCCTGATCTATGCCGTGTCCCGGGTGCCGGCTCGTCGCGTCCTGTCATCGATGGCGCCGCTGCTGGCGATCGTCGCGGTGGTCGCGGTGCTCAACCTGTTTACCGATCAGAGTGGGCGCATCCTGTGGCGGCTCGGCTTGTTGCAGATAAGCGAGGGCTCGATGCATTCCGCCGTCTTTATGGCGTGCCGCCTGACCTTGATGATGGCCGGTATGAGCGCTATCACGCTCACCACACCGACGCTCGACCTCACCGCGGGCTTTGAGCGCCTGCTCGCGCCGTTTGCGCGTGTGGGACTTCCTGCGCACGAGCTCGGCATGATCATGGGTATCGCGCTGCGCTTTATGCCGCAGTTTGCCACCGAGATGAAGCAGACGGCCGATGCGCAGGCGAGCCGCGGTGCGCGCGTGACGGGAGGTCCGCTCGGCGGCGTGCGTATGCTCGGCAGCGTGGCGATTCCGCTGTTCGCGGGCGTGTTTCGTCATGCCGAGACGTTGTCTGCCGCCATGGATGCCCGTTGCTATCATGGCGAGCAGGGCCGCACACGTCTGCATGCGCTTGCATTTGGCCGCGGCGATGCGTTGGCGGCGATGGTGACGGCGTTGCTGCTCATCTGCGTCATCGTCATCAATCTTCAACTTGTTTAGGCGCGATTCGAGCGCAGGAAAGGGGCCCCAATGACCGACAACGACCGCACGGCGCAGCTCGAGCGCGCCTGTTCGTATCTTAGGCGTATTCCGGCGTGGTATCTCGCCACGATCGACGTGACGGACGGACATCAGCCGCGCGTGAGGCCGTTCTCGTTTGCCATGGTCGATAATGGCAAACTGTGGTTTTGCACCTCGCGCGATAAGGACGTGTGGGCCGAGCTCAGCGCGAACCCCAGGTTTGAGGTTTCGGGTTGGAAACCGGGGGAGTGTTGGATTGTGCTGACCGGCGAGGCCGCGCTCGAGGACGACATGGTCGTGAGCGACCGGGTGCGCGAGGCAGGTTTTAAGCATATGCTGGGCATTGGCGAGGAACACGAGAGCGCCAATGACGGTCGCCTTGCGTTTTTCTCGGTGCGCAATATCGTCGCCCGCTTCTGTGATATCGACGGCAGCGAGGAGCGCCTGGAGCTTTAACGCTCACCAATCAGTATTCCGGGGCAGTTAATTTGGGACGGGGCTATTTTAGCTACCCTGGGCACATGGGATGATTTTTCTGGGACGGGGATTAAATAATCATTGGGTGCCGAATGATTATTTAATCCCCGTCCCAGAAAAATCATCCCAAAATTAGCGAGCGTCAGGAGGACACATGGACGGATTGAATACGGTGTTGGAGTATCTGACGTCGGTGCCGGCATGGTATTTGGCGACGAGCGTGGATGGGCAGCCGCATGTGCGTCCGTTTTCGTTTGCGCAGATCCAGGACGGCAAGCTGTGGTTTGTAACGGCGCGCACCAAAGACGTGTGGCAAGAGCTGCTGCAAAATCAACGCTTTGAGGCCACGAGTTGGTGGCCGGGCCATGGCTGGCTCATCTTGCGCGGGTATGCGGGTCTGGATGACCAGGCCGCTCCCGATATGCGCAAGGCAGGCTGGAAGCACCTGGAGCGCCTAGGCGAGCACTACGAGGGCGCAGGCGATCCCACGCTCGTCTTCTTTAGCGTGGAGGAACCCGAGGCCTTTATCTGCAACCATGACGAATGGGTGCCGGTCGAACTCTAAACGAGTCTCTCAGCAAGCTTCGACAATTTAAATTCTCGCATGTCGCGGGCCCCACATTGCAATGTCACCGTAAGGCGCACTGGGCAATATGGGGCCCGCATTTATTTGTCAATTCCTTCGAGTGAATGTGTCGGGACTGTTTCAATGCATGAATATACAAAAGATTTGCGTATATATGCATCTTTTGGTGCTAAAGTTTCAACCAACTTCATAACGACGGCTGCGGGATGCGCATTGGTGCATAACTGCAGACAAGGAGTCTGATATGTCTTTAAAGGTTGGAATCGTCGGTGCGGCTGGATATGCCGGCGCCGAGCTTATTCGCCTCGTCCTCGGTCATCCCGAGTTTGAACTTGCTGCCATTACGTCCAACGCCGATGCCGGCCAGCCGTTGTCTGCGGTGTACCCGAGCTTCACCGGCGTAAGCGATCTTGTCTTCACGACGCATGACGCTCCCGAGCTCAAGAACTGCGACGCGGTCTTTTTGGCCGTGCCGCACACGGCTGCC
>JAIJJM010000106.1 GCA_022728415.1 Collinsella sp.
CTCCTATGATGAGGGGACCACGGATGATGACGGGACCACCATCGAGGTCTCCTTCGACGGATACGATGTGGCGAACTACCCCTGTAGGAACAATTGGGACGACAAAGGTGTTTGTTCGACCGATTACATGGATTCGACGGGAACCGTGCAGCAGGTCGCACCGTTGCACGTAGACAACTTCGTTTTCATCCTCCCCACCACGCGTGACGGCAAAACGGCCGCGCAATATTATGGCAAAGGTCAGACGGGAATCGTCAGCGCGTACGACTATTCACTGACGGCGGACACGGAATCCGGGTACTCGCTGCCCGCTTCGAAGGACAACGGCAACCAGACCGTCACCAACGACGATTCCACCACCTTCGACTATGCCGTACTGCTGCCCGGCGAGTTCAATCAATCCCTGTATTATACGTCCTGCGCTTCGACCGATTGCGGCCGACAGGATGCTCCCACTACTGGGCGGTGGCAGGACCCCGAACGTGAGCAGGGCAGCGACCGCGTGCTGGCCGGTAAGTCCATCGGCATCATGAGCAGCACCGAAAACAATTTGGGCACAGTCGATGACGGTCGAGTCATAGGCTACCATCTCATGAAATGGGACCCGACCGTGATGACTCCGCTGGCCGCCGAGAACAACCCCTCGAAACCTTACATGGTCAAAATAACCGCGAGCACATGGGGCGCACGATACTCCAGTTCCGACACGATAGACGGCAACTCGTCCGCACCCGTCATCTGGGGCGTCAGACCGGACGGAGAGAACTTCCCCGACGACAAGAGCCAAGCCAAGGCGTCCTACGAGGACTTCGACTGGTACGACACCTACGCCGAGGCAGCGAAACATGGGCTGGTGCTCGCCGCGACCGTCTGCGACACCCGGGTCTGGGATTCGACGCGAATCACCCTGGGGCAAAGGATTGCCTCCGGACTGACCCTCCCGGTCAGAATCAAGGACACGGCGGTCGGACGAACCGCCCAAATCACCGGACAGGTTGACTTCTGGACGCGCGCGAAACTCGCTAAGGCGAACGGGCTTGACGCCAACAGCGACGACATCGCCCCATGGGTGTCGTTCGTCTCCAAGGTTGGACGCCTGCGCTATCGGGATTTCGTCGGGAAATACGGTAACGCCAACCTGCATGTTGACGGCAAGAACTACGTGAAGGCGACGTTCTCCGAAGACGGGTCCTACCAAGGAGGCGACACCGCCGGAAATGTGAGGGGCGACACCCTGTACGTCGTCGGAGAGCAGCCGCATGTCGGGAAAAGCACCGCGCAGAGCGGCGACGACGGGACATCCGCCAAAACCGTCTACGATTTGGACAAGGAGCAACGCTACGTTGACTGGGTCGTCACCGCAAGCGCCGAAACCCAAGCCTCAAGCACGGGCGGGGGCTACGTGACCGACTACCACATCAAGGACACCCTGCCCGCCGGATTGACCTACGTTGACGGCTCCAGCTACGTGGGCGGGACCTACGCCGAACATGACCATGGGCAGCAACGCGGAACCGTGACCGGAGGCCAGTCAATCACGCCGAAAATCAGCAGGAACAAGGATGGCACAACCACCCTCGAATACGTCGTGAACGGCGCGAAGGCTGACTCCTCGACGAAAACACGGCTGCATTTCACGACCATGATAGGCGACGCGTCCGACCTCGACACCGACGCGAAGAACAACCAGCAGTACACGAACCATGTGGAGATTCGCTCCAAACGCGCCATGGGAGAGCCCAGATTAATGTTGGGGCAGACCGCCGACTACACGGTTCGCGTGTCCCGCACGCGCGCGTCCTCGCTGGCGACCCGCGCCGACCCGCTGCTGAACGACATCAACCGCCCGTTGGGATTCAGGAACATGCTGGGTAACTTCTCCAAAGACGAGAAAGTCGATCCGTATGCGGTGGACGTCATGCCTTACAACAAGGGCTTGAACCAGTCCAACTATCACGGCGACTACGCTCTGGCCGGACTCACCGTCAAGGCGGGTGCGGGTGCGAGCATGAACGGTGTCAAAGTCTACTTCACCACCGACCAGAAGTGGCGCAACGTGGACGCGACGAAGATAACCCGCGAACAGGTCCAACAATGGACCGAAGCCACGGTGAATGCGACCACAGGCAAGGTGACCATCCCCGACGGCTACAGCAAGCCGGTGGCGTGGGCGTTCACCTCGCCAAGCCTGCCTGCCAACGCCCGCTATGACTTCATCTTGAGCATCAAGCCTACAGGCAACAGCGCGGCGGACTCGTACGTGAACCGTTGGGCGGACGGCGACAACAAGGTGGACGCGGTCACGCAGGTCGTGGAACGCAAGGTCAACGGCGTCGCATGGTTCGACCTCGACCATGACGGCGTACGCGAGGACACCGACCGTCTCCTCCCCGACGTGAACGTCACCCTCGTGGACGGCAACGGCAGGACAGTCACCAGTGTGAACGGCAAACCCTGCACCACCACAACCGACAGGAACGGCCACTACGAAATCGGTTCCATTCCGGCAGGCTCCGGGTTCAAGCTCAGGTTCACACCGAAAACCGGCACCGCTTGGCACGGACAGCATACGACCGTCAAAAACGCGAAGGAAGCGTCCGAGGCGACCGACTCCGACAGCGATCAGGAGAACGATTCGCACGGCAACATGGTCGCCGGCGTCATCACGCTGAAACCGTTCCCCGCGTTGGACGAGATGGCGTCCGCCGTGTACGAGGACCCGAACGAGGACCACGGCATGAGCGGCACGCTCATGCTCGCCACGCCCGCCACATTCAAAGCGGTCAAGGTATTGGACGGGCGTCCGAACGGCGCTTGGACCGACAGGGACAGGTACGTTGCGGACATCACCGCGTTGGACGGCGCGCCCGCGAACGCGGTGCCCTCCACCATCACGTTCGCCGACAACAGGACGCAGACGCTCCAAATCAACTCCAACGCTTTCGCCAAGGAGGGGGTCTACCGGTATCAGGTCAAGGAACGCAAGGGAGACAATGCGGGAGTCGCCTACGACGACCGCACTTGGATTCTGACCGTCACCGTCGCCGATGATTTTGACACGTTCACCCGTCGCATCACCGCCAACACGATGTGCGACGGCGTGCAATCCGACGCCATCCAGTTCACGAACACGTACGCGCCGAAGGACGTGACCGTGGACCTGGCCGCCCACAAGACGTTCGGCGACGCCAACAACAGTCACGCGAAGCTCACCGACTTCCAATTCCAACTGTTCGACAACGAGCGGGCGGTCGGCGTGCCCGTGCAGACCGTGAACGCCGCCGAGGACGGTACCATCCGCTTCCAGCCGTTGACGTTCACCGCCAGCCAACTGAAAGGCAACAAGTCCAAGACGTTCACCTATACGGTGCGTGAAATCCGCCAGTCGGCGGGCGGCGTCAACTACGATTCCCACATGGGAATGTGGCAAATCACCGTCACCGACGATTTGACCGGACAGTTGAAAGCCCAAACCAGAACGAACGCGGCCTATCCGACCACGTTCACGAACACGTATCAGGCGAAGCCGGTCAGCGTGCAATTCCGTGCGCACAAGACCCTCGCGGACCCCGACCATACAGGCGTCCAACTGCAAGCCGGACAATACGAGTTCACGTGCGTCGAGGACAAGACAGGCGGTCAGGTTGGAACGGTGAAAACCAACGACCAGCGGGGCGACGTCCTGTTCGACACCATCTCCTACACGAAGACGGGAGTGTACGACTACACGCTCAGCGAAGTCCAAGGCGACAGGGGCGGCATCACCTATGACGCTACGAAACATCACGTGAGGGTCACCGTCACCGACAACGGCGAAGGCCAACTGTTGGCCGACGTGAAGTATGATAACGGAACCAACATTCCGGAATTCACCAACACGTATCATGCCCAACCCGCCACGGACAATCCGACCGCAGTGAAGAAGATGACCTCCTCCAAGGGCAACAAGTACACGCTCAAGGGCGAAGACTTCGCATTCACGCTCCAACAACAGTCCGCGCCCGCCAACGTGTCGAACGCCGACCAGACGAAACGGAACGACCAGCAGGGCAACATCCGATTCGACCAACTGTCGTTCCCGCTCGTAGGCACCTACGTGTTCACCATGTCGGAACAGGATACGACCATTCCGGGCGCCACCAAGGACGGGACGGTTGCGACCATCACCTACGTGGTCAAGGATGTTGACCATACGGGCAAGCTGGCCGTCGTGTCCAAGACCGTCACCCCGACCACCGGCGCTAACGGCAAGAACATCACGTTCACCAACCATTACAGTCCGAAGAACGTCGGATACTCTATCAGCGGCGTGAAAAACATCGTCAACACGGATACGGCAACCAGCCGCGTTCCACAAGACGGTGAATTCAAGTTCCAGTTGAACGCGGTATCCGCACATGATTCGGGCGGCAACGCCATCAGCATGAACGACATGCCAATGCCAGCCGGAAGCCAAAACGGAACAGTAACCGTCACAAACAAGGGAAGCGGTTTCACATTCGGACAAATGGTCTACACCATGCCCGGCGTATACACGTATCACGTGAAGGAACTCGCCGGAATGGACAAGACCATCGGCTACTCCACTCAGGAATACGATGTGACCGTCACCGTCACCGACAACGGCGGTATGCTCGCGGCCACCGCCGACAGTCAGACCAATGACATCCGCTTCGACAACACGTACACGCCGACACCCGTTGACGTGACCGTGAAGGCGGACAAGCACCTGACCGGACGCGCCCTGAACGATGGCGAGTTCACGGCCGAACTGAAGGACATGGACGGCAACACGCTCCAATCCAAGCGGTTCAAGCGCACCACCGGCAGTGAGGCGAAAGCGGACGAGGGCGACGGCACGCTCACCTTCGACAAGCTCACGTTCGACAAGACCGGCATTTACAAGTACACCGTTGACGAAACGGACACCCAGCTCGGCGGCGTCACCTACGACACCACCAGCCACACCGTCACCGTCACCGTCACCGAGGATGCGGACAGTCACACGTTGACCGCGAAGACCGAATACTCCACCGAAAACGGTTCCGAGGACGGCATCCGCTTCACTAACACGTACCAGCCGCAGAACGTGCTCGTGGAACTCACCGCACGCAAGCGTCTGACCGGACGCGAGTTGAAGGCCGACGAGTTCGAGTTCGAACTCGTGGACAAGACCGGCAAGGTCATCGACACCGAACGGAACGACAAGGACGGCGACATCCGGTTCAAGCCTCTCACCTACGGTCGTGACAACAACGGCATCGACGATTGCGGCGAACACCGGTACGTGATTCGGGAAAGGAACACCGGCGAGAAGAACGTCACCTACGACAGGACGGAACACCACGTGACCGTCACCGTGGGCGACGACCTGCAAGGCAATCTGACCGCCAAGGTCGAATACGACCCGACGGACGGGAAGACGAAGGATTCCAGCGCCATGCTCGCCACACCGACCGACAAGACCAAGGGGGATGCCGTCGGGGACAAGCCGTCCACGACCCCCGGCATGGTCACAACCACCGGAACCCGACCCGAGTTCACCAACTCCTACATTCCACCGGCGACCCCGGCCATCGTGAAGACGATTCGCCAACTCGCCAAGACCGGCGTATCCGCGCCGACCGTGGCGTTGGCCGCGTTCACGCTCTTGGGAGTGGGATTGATGCTGTTCCGCCGTCGCGGAAACCAAACCGAGACCGCGCGGCACAGGAAGTAAGGCCACGGTAGTAGAAAGGCCGGGCGGGGGAGCTGTGAACCGCACCCCGATTGTTGGACTGAAGAAATTCAGATTCGATGATCGGAGGTGCGGTTCTTTCCCATGCCCGGAACCCGTGGACCCGTGGACCCGTGCTCCCGATGGGGCCTGTAGACGGTGCGCCCCGCAGCGGCCCGCGACCCGACGCATCATCGACTCTGACATTGTTCGCACCATCATCATTCCTCTGGAGGTTGCACATGGCTGACAGGCAAACCCCGTTGACCGAATGTCCGGTCGACACGTCGGCCCCGTTCGGCGACGGCACCTCGGACGACGAGTACGGCTCCAAGCCCGAGGCCGAGACCGAGAGCAAGTCCGATGACGTCGTGACCATCGACGGCAAGGACTACTGCGCGGACACCAAGGTGGAGTCCGCCACCGACGACTGGAACGGCTACCGCAAGAGCCTCGCCCAGACCGGCGCGGGCATCGCGCTGATCGCGCTGGCCGCGGTCGTCGTGCTCAGCGGAGGCGCGGCCCTGCTGATCGCGTCCCGCCGACGCGAGGCGAAGGCCCCGGCCGACACCGAGGGCTCGGAGGAGTGATCCGACGAACCTGACCCCGGGCCCGCGGCGGACCGCCCCCCACGATCCGCCGCACGGGCCCACGGGCGCGCCCAGATCCTTTCCCTTCCCGGACGCGCCCAAGGCCCCCACCGGTACCGTCTTTGTTTTCTCCTTTGTGACGGCGCCGGGTTTGACTCCCGGCGGGGGCACGCCGCGGGAACCCCTTCCCGCGCACCATGGAAACCAGAACGGGGTGGCAGACCGGATCCCAATGAGGTCGGATCCGGCCTGCCACCCCTTTCCCTTGCGCACCGAACCGTCGGACACCGGACACCGGCGAACCCCGACGAAACGCGCGTCACACGCCAAGGAGAGGATCAAGAGAAATCAGCTGGGGATATGCGTCCAGTATCAGCTGATGGAGATTCCCGATCTTTGGGGCGGAAATCGTAATCGCAAGCGCGTATTCCAACTTGTCCGTTACGCTGAGCGATGCGCCACCCTCTTCACGGGCGTTATAGTGGATGTCAAACACCGGCTTGGCGAGTCTCGCTGCCTTGAATTGCCTCTCGGAGTGCAGTACCGTCTCCCACTTCCCCTGATCCGATCTTCTCTCGGCCTCTACGGGATATAGACTGGACGTTCCCATGCGGTTGCGGCTGAAGAAGGAATCGGTCCTTGCCGTTTTCTTTCCCTCATCAATTCGGTTCGCGTCAGGCCTGAACGTGACCTCAAGCGTAGAACGCGTATATGAATCCGGGGATTGGGGATCCACCCGGCAGGTAAAAGAAAACGTCGCTCTAATCTTTACGTCACCATGATCAAGCCGTGGCGGCACGGGTATGGTCGCCCGCACTATCTTCCCCGGCCTGATGCTGCCCTTGTAGATGACAAGAGCACGCCCGTCCTCAGTCGTGACGATTTCGGTGGCGTCGGATGGAACCTTCCCCCATCCGAT
>JAIJJM010000107.1 GCA_022728415.1 Collinsella sp.
CGGCCCCTCGGGCTCGGGCAAGTCGACCATGTGCCGCACCATCAACCGCCTGGAGACCATCGACTCGGGCGAGATCCTCATCGAGGGCGAGCCCCTGCCGCAGGAAGGCAAGGATCTTGCCCGCATGCGCGCCGAGCTGGGCATGGTGTTTCAGCAGTTTAACCTGTTCGCACATATGACCGTACTGCAGAACGTCATGCTGGGACCGGTCGACGTGCTGGGCGTCTCCAAGGACGAGGCCCGCGAGCGCGCCATGGACCTGCTGAGCCGCGTGGGCGTGGCCGAGCAGGCCGATAAGGTACCCGCACAGCTTTCGGGCGGCCAGCAACAGCGCGTAGCCATCGCCCGCTCGCTTGCCATGCAGCCCAAGGCCATGCTCTTTGACGAGCCCACAAGCGCGCTGGACCCCGAGATGATCAACGAGGTGCTCGAGGTCATGGTCCGTCTGGCCCAGCAGGGCATGACGATGATCGTCGTCACGCACGAGATGAACTTCGCCCGCCGCGTGGCCGACCGCGTCGTGTTTATGGCCGACGGCCAGATCGTGGAAACCGGCACACCCGACGAGTTCTTCGACCACCCCCAGACCAAGCGCGCCCAGGACTTCCTCAACTCCATTAAGGGCCACTAAGCAGCCATCCCGTGGAACAAATTCATCGGAAGTGTTGTCCCACGCCTCTCATGCGCCCTGTCACCTTCAGATTCGAAAGCAACACCTATGATCGGAACCCGTACTTCCTCGTCCTATACCCCGCATGTCGACGTTACCCCCGCCGACCGTCCACTCATCCTGGTGGCCCCGCGTTGGGAAGGGGCAAAGCCGTTTTTAAGCGAGATGCTCTCCCCCAACGAGGAAATCGCAAGTGTCTTTGTCGATGCCATCCTTGCCGCCGGTGGCCTGCCGCTGCAGATGTCCATCACCGAGGACATTGAGGTTATCCGTCATTACGTCGATATCGCCGACGGTATTGCCATCCCCGGTGGCCCAGACGTCAACCCCAAGCGCTGGGGCGATGATCGACCCTACGACCCCACCCTCTGCTGCGAGATCCGCGATAGCTTTGAGTTTAAGCTGGTCGGCGAGGTGCTCCGCGCCAAAAAGCCACTCTTTACCACCTGTCGCGGCACGCAGCTGCTCAACGTCGCCACCGGCGGCACCCTGTGCATGGACGTGCCGAGCCTGGGTGCGCGCGAGGGCCGCACGCAGTGGCGCCACACCCACGTGCTCAACGACCCCGTGCACCCTGTCGAGGTCATGCCGGGCTCGCTGCTGGAGCGCGCGCTTGGCGGGCACAGGCTGATCCAGACCAACTCCGCACACCACTGCTGCGTCGATCGTCTGGGTAAGCATACGCGCCTGGTCGCCCAGGCGACCGATGGCGTTCCCGAGTGCATCGAGGTCGAGGGCCAGCCGTTCTGCCTGGGTGTGCAATGGCATCCCGAGTACACCTGGCAGACGCTCGAAACCGACTTTAACCTGTGGAAGTCGTTTGTCGAGGCAGCGGCCAAGGTAAAGCAGGCCCGCTAGCTTGCGGACCACACAACAGACAAGGGCGCCCCGCCAGCCACATGGTCCGACGGGGCGCCCTTTTACCTTTACGCGGCAGGTACACATCAAAGCTCGTAAGCTCCTATTCAGCCGCCTCGCGCAGGGCCGACATCGTAGCCGCATATTGCTGCTGCAACGCATGCATGCTCTCGCGGGCGCCGTCAACGCCATCGGCGCCACGCAGCGCCTCGGTCACTACGACCGCCGGCTCGTACAGATTATCGAATCCCAGGTTCTGGCTCACGCCCTTGAGCGTGTGCGCTGCCATAAACGCACCTTTGGCGTCTCCTGCCGCCATAGCAACTTCCAGCTTGTCCATGCTCTCGTCATCCAAAAACTTGAGGGCAAAGCGGGCAAGCATCTCATCGCCCATCAGGCGGGCGCAAGCGTCATCATAATTGGCGCCGATCTTCTCATACGCCTCACGCATGGAAATCATGGATCAAAACTCCTTTGGTCAAACTAAATCGTGGGAAACGCGACGACGTCGGCAGGGCGCGTCAACGTCTCGGCAATACGGTCTTGCACCTCGAGCAGGCAGTCAAGCAGCAGCGGGTTAAAGGTGCCGCACTTACCGTCCAGGATCATCTGGATCGCCTCCTTGTGCGGAATAGCATCCTTGTACACGCGCACGCTCGTCAGTGCATCGTACACGTCGGCCACCGAAACCACCTGTGCGGCGATGGGGATATCATCGCCCTTAAGGCCATCGGGATAACCCTTGCCGTCCCAGCGCTCGTGGTGCCAACGCGCGATCTGGTACGCATATTCCAAAAGCGCATTGCCGACGTGATGGCGGCCCAGTTCAAGCAGCATGTCGGCGCCGATCGTAGTATGCGTCTTCATAATCTCGAACTCCTCGGGCGTAAGGCGCCCGGGCTTGTTGAGAATGGCGTCGTCAATCGACATCTTGCCTACATCGTGCAGCGCCGAAGCCAGAGCAATCGTGGATCGTTCCTCATTGTCAAGGGAGATGGTGTCGCTACGCCGGACCAGACAGCCAAGCAGCAGCTCAGTCAGCTTTTCGATGTTCGTAACGTGCCTGCCGCTCTCGCCATTGCGAAGTTCCATGACGCCGGCCATGATGTCGATGAGCATGCGACTGTTCTTGACGCGCTCTTTGTACTGCTGGGACAGCAGGCTCGTCAGGCGGCGCTGCTTGGCGTATAGACGGATGGTGTTGCTCACACGGCGGCGCACGACACGGGAGTCAAACGGGCGGCTGATATAGTCCGAGGCACCTAGCTCGTACGCGCGCAGAACCACATCATCGGAATCTTCGCTCGAAATCATGATGACAGGCAGATTGTCGATAACCGATCGGCGCGACAGATCGGCCAGCACCTCAAAACCGCTCATGCCTGGCATGAGAATGTCCAGCAGCACGAGCGACAACTCATCGCCATGGCGGTCGACCATGTCGAGCGCCGTACGACCGTTATCCGCCTCGAGGATGCAATACTCGTCCTTGAGCATCTCGTTGAGAATGGCTCGGTTCATCTCGGAGTCATCGGCAATAAGTACCAAAGGCTTTTCGCTTTGGAAGGCCTCGATGGAATCGGCATGGGTCACGACCGTACCGGCTTTTGCCTTAGCACGGCTCAGTAACTGGACAGCGCGGCCAACGCCCTCATCGACCGTCTCGCCATGAATGCGAACGCCACCAACACATGCCGTCAAGCTCACGTGCTCATGGCCCGGAATAATCGTGGAATGAACAGCATCGGATACCTGACGCAGGCGACGGGCGAAGTCATCGGAGGGAATATCGGGCATAACGGCTACAAACGTATCGCAGCCATAGCGCACAAGTTCGTCAGTCGAACGAATGCCGCTGCGTATGGCTGTCGCCACGGCACCGAGCGCAAGGTCGCCGGCATGGCGGCCACACGTATCGTTGAAAACCTTAAAATCATCAAGGTCGATCACCGCCACGCCAGCCTCCATGCGGGCGCTACGAAGCTTTTCCTCGTAATATCGGCGATTGCGCACACTCGTCAGCACGTCGGTGTACACAGGGTCCTCTTTTGCGGCCTCTTGCTCATCAATCGGACGTACCATCAGCAAGACGTGAGGCTCGCCCTCGACCCTTAGAGGGCGCAGGCGAGCGCGGTACTCAGTACCATCGTCGAGCAGCCGCTCCGATACCTCATCGGAGCCCGCCAAGGCCTCAAGGCTTGACTGACGCAGACAAGGACACCGATCGCCGGCGAGCAAGCAGTTAGGCTCGCGCTTAATCTGATCGGCCGACAGCAAACGCACCACGGGGTAGGTCTTCGCGACGCGGGCGACCTCGGCGGCAGCCTCTTCGTCGGTTAGATTGACCTCGTGATTATTGAGCATATGGGGTCCTTTCTATCGTTACGCACGGCAACGGTACATATCAAATGGAACAAGGGTAACATCTAACAGCCACAGGCAAACGCGCGATTATCGTTACATTTTTATGACCTGGCAAACGGCGGCAATGGAGCTGCGGGCGTGCGGTTATGGACGCATTCGTTAACAATGACGAAACGCTAACAGTCCACCTCCCCGCAGGTCATCGAACGTGCTAGCGATTCAAGGCATCGCGAACGGCGTTTGCCGCCGTAATGGGGCGATCGCGCAGACCATTATGCGCGCCCGGGATCGTCACGAGAGGGCAATCGAGATATTCGGCAGCCGCTCGCGTACCAGCCTCGCGGGGCGTACCGACCGAAAGCTCGCCCAAAAACACGGCCGACACCGCCTTTGACGCGCGGGCGCGCTCCCAGTCGGGAGCATATGTCATATTTGTTCCGTATTCATTGGCCATAAAGCAACGACCATTGCGCAGGGCATGTTTGGCTTCCACTTCGGTCGTCCCAGGAGCCTCGGGGTCCAAGTCGCCGAGGGCTCCCAAGAAAAGCCGGAGCGCCCTTGAAACCTTTCCAGCCGCAATCATATCGAGCAAAACCGGAGCTGCGCCCATGCCGATGCCTTCGGCCGATACAGCCGGCTCATGCAGAATCGCACGGGCGACGAGATGGGGTCCGGTGCGAAGAAGCTCCAGCGCCACCAACGTACCGGCGCTGTGCGCAAGCACATTTGTCGGGGCGCCAACGTATTCGATCACGGCCTGCAGGTCGGCGGCCTGAGCGGCAAGATCATAGCTGCCGTCTGCCGCTTCGCTGCTGCCACCACAGCCGCGGCGGTCGTAGGCAATTACGCGGTAGTTGCGACTGAGCTCACCAGCAATGCTGTCGAAAAATGTGCCGTCGACACAAGCGCCGTGCACGCACACCAAGGCAGGAGTATCAGGCGACACATCCGGGCCGGCATATTCGCGACAGGCGATCGTGGTGCCCGCATTCTCGACCGTAAAATCCATGTTGTGCCCCCATCATCAATGCCCATCCAGTTGCACGTCAGTACGGCTGGATGGACCCGCATTGCCTTACGACTTGTTAACAGATTAACTGTACCCGACCCGAGGCTTTTCATGGCACGGCATAATGAGCGACGTGAAAAAACGAAACATGTAAAGTAAGAGCCCGCACCTTGCTTTGGAGCCGATGCTATGCTAAGGCGCAATTGTCTTGAGGAGCATATGCCTATGTCTACGTTTTTGAATGCCAGCCCCATCTTTGGGCCCGTTCGCAGCCGTCGCCTTGGTCTCTCGCTCGGCGTCAACATGATGCCGGCCAGCGGCAAAATCTGCACGTTCGACTGCATTTATTGCGAAAACGGCCTCAACGCCGAGCGCCCCTGCCATGAGCCGTACAACACAGCTGCCGTGGTACTCGACGCGCTCGAGGCAAAGCTGTGCGGGATGGCAGCCGAGGGCGAGCTCCCCGATGTGATCACCTTCGCAGGCAACGGCGAGCCCACCGCCGCACCGGAGTTTCCGCAGGCCATCGCCGGGGCCGTCGCACTGCGCGACCAGCTTGCCCCAAACACCAAGATTGCCGTGCTTTCCAACGGCACGCGCGCCGACCGTCCCCAGGTGCACGATGCGCTCATGACGGTCGACGACAACATCCTCAAGCTCGATACGGTCGACCCGGCATTTATCCAGCTGCTCGATCAACCCGTTGGCCCCTACGATGTGGAGCACCAGATTGAGACGTTCACGAGCTTTAACGGCCACGTCATTATCCAGACGATGTTTTTGACCGGCGAACACCAGGGCAAGCCTCTCGACAATACCGGCGAGGAGTGTGTCGGCCCTTGGCTCGCGGCGCTCGAGCGCATTCGTCCGCAGGAGGCGGCCATCTACACGGTGGCGCGCGAGACACCGGTCGCCGGCCTTGCCAAAGCGGCGCCCGAGGTGCTCGACACGATCGCCGCACGCGTGCGCACCCTCGGCATTCCCTGCCAGGTGAGCTACTAGGACGCAGCCGCCCAAGAGCAGCTAATTTGGGACGGGGCTATTTTAGCTGCCATGACCGTCAATCAGCCTAACCATCGCGCTATCAGCCGGGGTAGCTAAAATAGCCCCGTCCCAAATTAGCTGCTCTGCAGGTGGGCTATACTAGCTGCGGATGAAAGGAAGTTAGCCATGTTTGACAACGGACCCGTGCCCGGCCGCAACGACGCTTGCTGGTGTGGCAGCGGCAAAAAATATAAGAAATGCCATAGCGCCTTTGATGAGCGCCTCGAGCGCCTGTGGGAGGAGGGCTGGGAGGTTCTGCCCCGTACGCTCTACAAGACGCCCGCCGATATCGAGGGCATCAAACGCTCGGCCGCCATCAACGTGGGCGTGCTCGATTACGTAGGCGAGCACATCGCCGCGGGCATGACCACCAACCAGATCGACCGGATGATCTACGACTACACCGTCGAGCACGGTGGCACGCCGGCCGACCTCAACTACGAGGGCTACCCCAAGAGCGTGTGCACCTCGATCAACGACGTGGTCTGTCACGGTATCCCCTGCGATGCGGACGTGCTGCACGAGGGCGACATCATCAACGTGGACTGCTCCACGATCTTGGACGGCTACTTTAGCGACTCGAGTCGCATGTTCTGCATCGGCGAGGTCTCTGCCGAGCGCCAGCGCCTGGTCGACGTCACCCGCGCCAGCGTGGAGGCGGGTTTGGCAGCCGTCAAGCCGTGGCTGCCGCTCTCCGTTATGGCCGAGGCCGTGCAGAAGACCGTCGAGGACGCCGGCTTTAGCGTGGTGCGCGAGTACGGCGGACACGGCATTGGCAAGGAGTTCCACGAGGACCCGTTTGTGGGCTTTACCACCGAGGCGCCCGATGTGGACACCATCATGGCTCCGGGTATGGTCTTTACCATCGAGCCTATGGTCAATGCCGGAGCGCCCGACATCAAGATTAGCAAGGGCGATGGTTGGTGCGTGCGCACCAAGGACGGCAGCGATTCGGCCCAGTGCGAGGTACAGCTCGTGGTGACCGAGGATGGTTACGAGCTGCTGAGCTGGTAGCCGTGGATGCGCCGGATGCCGACGGGCACGCTCGTCTTGCATCCGGCGTTTTTATTTGAACGTTTTGCCTGATAAAACCTGCCAAAATAAACCTGCCCCTTTTTGGCAGGTCGAGCGGAGACTAGATTGTTCCGGCGTTTTGCCAAACGCCGGAACCCCTCGACACTGCGAGCCCGCCAGAGCGGCAATCTGACGTTCAATCGTCGGGCATGGCCAAAAGGCCTATGCCCTCCTCTTTCACGTCACCTTG
>JAIJJM010000108.1 GCA_022728415.1 Collinsella sp.
TTCTGCTTACAGCGTAGCCTTAGCTCCTTACGAAGACGTGCCAGTCGGTCACGACCAACGATGATGCCATTCTCTGCCAGCTCCGTCTGGAGCCGCCGGTTCAAAACACATCAGGAGGCAGAGACTCCTGATTCAGTGCTACCACATGAAAATTTAGTTAACTGTTACCGTTCTGAAATCTATGTCAGAAGATATTCCATTACCGAAAATCAATCAGCGATACAGAGACGATCATGGTGCGCTTGTCACCGTGACCAGTGTTGAGGAAACCCGGGTGGTGTTTATGCGGGACGGCTATCCGCATCCCTGCATGCAACCGATGTACAACTTCCTGGGAAAATTCAAACCCGAACCCCGGGAAGAAACAGAATAAAACGAAATCCCTGCCGGCAATCACACTGCCTGATGGCAGCATAATCCACTTATTAATTCTCATCCCCGGAGACAAGCCCTGAAAACCACTCCGGGTGTTCACTGTATGCTGTGTTCAGCGCATCCCAGGAAACGTTGATATAAAAGCTGTCCTGCAATTTCCGGGGAACCACCTCTGCCAGGCGGTTCCGGTTACCACAGGCCTCACAGAACTTCTTCCCATGAAAAAACTGCTCACACATCACACAATGCCACTCCAGCACGACCGGTAATGGCGATAAAAACATCGCCATATCCTCAATGTAAGGGTGGGACTTCTCCGGATTCAGCACCACACAGTCCGCCTTCTGTTGCTCACTCAGGGCATGTAAATCATGCTCAAACCACGCCCCCTGAGCATCTGTCTGCAGAATCAACCGGCCATGGCAGGAAAGGCAGAAACACTGCCGGATATTTCTGCTGAGCGCAGAGTCGGCACTGATAATGTGCTCACCCAGGCATACCCGACCAGTTTCTCTCCCACCTCGTTAATCAGTTGCAGCATCTCCGCGCACATGGCGTACCTGCAGGCACATCTGTAGCTGAGGGTGTTTTTTCGGTAAGCAAAATCCATTCTGAACGGTAACAGTTTCGAATAGACCCCGAATAATGAATCCAGATGCTGGTTAAAGTGCTCCAGGAGCTGGGGAGCCATTTCGTAAGCGGGATTGGTGTTATAAGTTTGCATGTTTCTTCCTCGTGTTCTGTAACACAGGAAGAAGCGTTGCCGTAATTTTTGAAGAAGATGTTCTCAGGTAGTAGGGTGAACGTGTTTCCTCCGGTAACGACTTCCACGGGTATCAGAACCAAGCAAAGAACAGCATACGTAACAGCCATACAGCGCATATAACGCCTGAAGCTCTGTTAACCAGGCTGCAGCGGAAAGGCCTTTATAACGCGTGTGGGCAATCACTTTTTCCAGTGAACAACAGAGGAACTTACGCAGGTTTTAACTTCCATTACCCTCTCGTTATTTGGTACTGTGATTAACGTCAGAATGGCCTGACATTATCCCGAAAGTCTTTCCACTTCCCTGTTTCTCCGGTAATAAAATATTTTAAATGCTGAAGGTATAAAGCCATAACCAGATATTGCAATTAACGTAGCATTACACATATCAACGTACCAGATAAGTAACAGAGGTACAGGATTGAACAACACGCCGGAAGACTGTTTAATGACATAAGGTATACTCTTTTACGAGTAAGATTATGTATTACCACTAATACTCATCAGGTGAGTTGCAGGAGCAGATTATTAACAGAAATCCTTCAAACACAGTTATCCAGGATATTAACACGGGTGAAGCCATACTCTTGGCTATAAAGATGATGACGGGATCAGAACAGTTATTAATCCATACAACAAAATACAGAAAACAACAGAAAAAAAATAACAGACATTACTTAACAAAGAACATTACAGTCAGTGTGTACATTACAGATTTATATTCAGGTGTTGCGGGACTACATTACAGCAGAGAGGGGTAAGGACAGAGTTACAAGTACTACTAGAGAGAATATCACTGCACAGATACTTCTATGAGTATATCTTTATGAGAGATCCGTCTACAGGATTGGGTTATAAGGTGTATTTACAAGGTATAATTACAGGATAGAATTACAGAGTTCATTTACAAGGTATAATTACAGGATCATTTACATGACCATACTTCTGTAAATAATACTAATTAACCTTAATTATTTTTTTATGGTACATGAACTGCCTGTAGCTGTAACGATAAACAAATCACCCAAAATGAAAAATACTGGTTATCACAGTTCAGAGAACTCGTATGAGTGTCCCCCTGAGCAATGCTTCATTTTCTGTGGTTCTGTGTGATAGAGTTATACTGAGTACAGTGGCAGTAACACTGCTTTCCATCACTTGAGGATAAAATTCATTAAAAAATTAATCGCATGAATTAACAGGTTTTTTTATGAAATGTTATGCATCTCAACCAATATGATTAACAGAAAACTTCATCATGACAACACGTATAACGTTCAGTATGACCAGTGATGAGACGCTGCGAATTGTGGATGAGTACTGTCATACCCACAAACTTTCGCGCTCTAAGGTAATCAACGCATTACTCAGCGCCACAGCACCTGTCCTTAATGATATTAACTGTTATTATCAACTTGCAGGCGAACTGCAGTCACGCTTATTAAATGGAGTGTATCAACGGGATCTTCCTCGCAAACGCAATGTCGTCAGTGCAGAGAAGTATTGTCTGGAAATCTGGGAAAACAAACTTTTCACCAGAAGAATCCTGGAGTTTGACAGTTCAAATGGTGTTCTGTACGCGCTGAAACATAAAAGACACTATCGCCGGGATAAGATGATTGGAAGGGTTGAAAGTCGGTGTATCAAAGACATTTGCGAATACCAGATGCAGCTATCCGGGGAGAAGACGAAATATGCCTGTTTTATTTATATCGAAAGAACAATATACAATCACGATAATCCATCTGATAAAATACCTGTAAAAGCGGCTGTTGGTAATGCAGTCATCCTGCTGGCAAAGGATGTGATATATAACGAGTACTTTTTTGATTTGCGGCAGTCATTTTTTGTGAGCGTTACAGATCTGATGGTCTCTGGCGCAAAAGGTATTCCGGAGACACAGACATATCCGGACGTTTATTGCTGGATCCCTCTTTTTTCCATAAATTCCGGCGTGCTCATTACCCCTGCATATAAAATTGACACTCTGAAACCCGTAACGGTAAAAAAACCGGATAAGATCACTGTTGTTTGTAATTACAGAGAATAATTTCAGCCTTCTACCTTCACCGCGACAGTGTTTACCTCTGCTTTATCTTCCGTTCAGTAAATACAAACCACCGCTCTGGCAGGTACAGGGCGTGGTTTATCTCCGATACTCCCCTGTGCAGTAATAATCATCACTGAAAATACTGATCCCGTCACGGCAAAACGCCATCCCATATTCCGGCAACACAAAATCATCTTCCGTTTATACCGGATTCACTGACAAAACAGACAACCTGTATTGCCTGTACACAACAGTTTCTCTCCTGGCAGGAATATTCCCCTACTCATTTTTTACGTTTCTCCCCGGTTGTTATGCCGGTGAAGGTGGTGCGTCGTTTTCATCACCAACGCCGGTTGAGATTAACAACATCCGGAGGAACATTCTCATGAATACCCCAGTTTCACTGATGGATGACCAGATGGTCGACATGTCGTTTATCACTCAGCTGACCGGCCTGACCGATAAGTGGTTTTATAAACTCATCAAGCATGGAGCCTTTCCGCCCCCCATCAAACTGGGCCGTAGCTCCCGCTGGCTGAAAAGCGAAGTGGAAGCCTGGCTGCAGGCGCGTATTGCACAGTCCCGTCCGTAATTCCTGACCGTTATCCGTTCCACCGCAGCAAAGGCATGATCCGGCCCCCGGAGGCATTTTGCTGCGCGCTAAAGGAGAGAATATTATGCAACAACTTGAAAACAGGTGTGACCTGCTGCTCATCCAGCATCAGAAATGGATGACAAGCGTGACGAGGCTTATCGTCGCTCATGGAATGGGGTCTCCGCATCTTCATGGTTATCACCGTCTGACCCTGGCACACTTTTTTCTGCCGGAAAAAGGCTCCGTCATTTCGGTGGCCCCCCAGGGACTCTATCAGGTCGTCAACCCGGGAACACCACCGTTCATTCCTGCCATTCAGGAAGGGTTAATGACCAGCATTCAGACCCATGAAATCATGCTGCTTACACATTTTAATCTGGGCGGCGTTTTACTCAGTGAGCTACATCGTCTGGGTGAAAACCGGCTGGCAAACAGGCTGAACAGCCTGCTCCGGCGTTTCGACGATCGTGATCTCTACCACACGCTGATATGGCTGTGCTGGTATGATCTGATGTGTGCCCACTCCATGCAGCCCTGGACTGAAGAGTTAAAGCATAAATCACATGCAGAGCTTGAAAACTGGGCTGTGGCGCGCAAACGGGAAAAGCGCGAGCTGGAACTGATGATTGACGAGTACCTGTTATACGCCTGTTGATTCATAACGTTCCCGGGGTTCCTTCCTCATCGTTACACACAGCCGGACGGCTATCTATGGCTGTCCGCCAAATGACCATCGCCGCATTTCGTTCCGCTGAAAACGGTACGTAGTCAGTGATACCGGAATTTCCGGAGAGGGCCGCAGGTATATTGCTTCTGTGCAATTGATGCTTATTTACATTGGATGTAGTTATTTCTGCATCCAATGCTATCGGAAAGAGATTAACCAGCAAATGGTTCCTCAAATCGTATTGATATTTACCCGGCGTATTGAGCACCACCATCTGACACTCCGTTCCCGCATCAAACGACTGGACCGAAAAACGATTTACTTTTCACGTGCTGTGGAAATTCACGAAAAAATTATTGGGTCATTCATCGAAAAACATATGTTCTGATGACTGGAGTCATCCTCCAGAAATATACGTCAACTGAACAATATCGATTTTTATGGGATTCTATACACTTTTCCATATCCCTCTGAAAATCAGTCATCAGCTCACCAACACCTCTTCTGAAACTTGTATTAAACTTATTGCTTAAATAGATGATATAACATCTCTTCCATTGCACTGAATCGGCGAAAACTGCCGTTTCAATAATCTCAACAATATTATTTATCGGCTAAATTTATCAGTAAACAATGGAATGTCACACTGATGAAATGAACATTCAGAGTAAGATGATAAAATTCATATAAACGCCATTGCTGAATATTATTTATTTCATACAGATAAACGATAAAATACAAAAGGGTATATTTCTCAATGTAACAGTCAATTATTCATCTCCACTGGCGAGCACGGTCAGCACACAAACAAAGTGAGTCCTCCTGCTTAGTCATTGCGTATCAAAAACTAAAAAACAAAAGATTCTGCAAACAACGTGACATTTTTTATGACATTTCCCGAATACATGTATATCAATAAACGGTAGTCATCGTTGAATTAATAAGTCTTACAGAGCTATACGTAGCTTATAAAACCACTCAACGACCATCATCACCTGACTATTTAGCGGGAGTATCGTCTGTATAAATCCATAAATAATAACACCTGTTATTAAAATAAGAATGCTGTCAGCCGTAAACTATTAACACAACACCTGTCCACTCTATCTGTTCTTTTAACTCAACCGGCGTCGAAAATATTTCCTGATTAGTGCATCATAGTCTTCTTTTTTCTTTCTCAACCATCAAACCAAACACAACATTCACAACCACACAATAAAACAAAACCAAAAACATAAGATTAACAATGCCAGTCAACAGGAAAACACTGAATATTGAGGTGCGCTGTAACCTGGACAGCGCATACGGCGCATGTGATCAACACAGCCCATTCTTTTCTGTCATCCCCCAAATGCAGAACAAACAATCATAACCAAATGAATATAAAAGAAAATATGATTTTTCACCATCATAAAAACATCAATGTATCTTTATATAAAAACACTGATAACATGACATAGACATTTAAAAACATAAACAAATCACAACAAAAACATTTGATAATCACTTAGTGACAAAATAAAATTGAGACGATTTTGTTATAAGAGAGGCGACATGGAGTGAGATAATGAATAACGAACAGATGCTTATCAAATGCAAAGATCCCCGTAAATGTCGGTTTTATGCCGAATATCTGAATCACAAATACCCCAATGAATTCCCTCAGTTTGCGCCTGACAACCCACAAAACTGTATCAGAAATGTTAATTCGTTTTTAAAAGAAAAGTATTATAAAGCTTCAAACAATTCTTTTGGTGTTTTTGGTTCGACTGCAGAAGAAGCTCTCAGCAAAGAAATTAATGAACTTGAAATTATTGCAGGGCAGGCAATACTGCCTGAAGAGAGTTTTCTCTGGTTGAAAACTGACGAACTTGCGACTTTCTTTACCTGGACTACTATTTATCTGTCGAAGGAAGACCATACAAAATTCCCGAAAATAAACCATAATTCATCAGGAATAAAAAACGGAATTGAAGTCAGGAAAATACGAACAGTTACCGATGAAACGTTAAATACTTACAAAAAAAGTAACCTTCCGGATAATCCATCATCCCATAACGAACGAATAAAAGTAATCATTTCATATTTTGACTCCTGCCATTCTTTAATTAATAAAAATGCAAAAAGCATATACCTCGAGGAACTCAGACAGGCGTGGCTTAAAAAGAAAAGCGCTTGTCAAAAGTTTAAGTGGCTCCTTCCTGACGATGATGAAATGTGTCAGTGGTTCTGGACAAGACTGAAACAAAAACAGGATGAAAAACATCCAGTACATAACCCAGTGACCCGGTGGTTCATACCATCTTCAACGAAAGAATATTATCTTGCCTCTCTTGTCGCCTTTGCTTTATGGAAAGAAGCGCCTGATACCATTGAACTGTTCAGAACACGAATAAATCATGCCTGGCATCAGAAAAAACAAAAGGACAAATATCGGAGTGATGGTAAAAAGGCCATTAATATACATATAAGAAGCAATGTGAAAGAAATGCTTGATGAGCTCAGAACTGTTTACGGTCTGAGAACAGGAGAGTTTTTTGAAATGCTGATTACAGAGAAATATCTTGAACACAAGCGAAGGAAGTAATTCATTACCTGTTACATTCTAAATAATCTCAGACAGATATTATCTCCGTGAATCCCCCGCCACCTTTCCGGTGCGCGGGGTTTTGTCTTTTTTCACCGGGAATACATGTATGAATCCGTCTGATGCCATTGAGGCAATTGAAAAACCGCTCTCCTCCCTGCCT